>CBFDCY010000009.1:0-16838 GCA_965603425.1 uncultured Dehalococcoidia bacterium
GTTCAGTACCTCGTGCCAGAGAAAGTAGGAGATGACGGCCACAAAAGCCGGGTGGCAGGTCACCAGAATAACGGAGCTGGCAATGGAGGTATAGCTGAGCGAGGTTATCCAGAGGGCGAAGTGCAGCGCCAGGAAGAAGCTGGAGAGCAGCAGCAGCAGGCTATCACACCCGGAAAGTCGCTTCACGCTCGGAACCGTCTTTTTATATGTCAGCAGGACGAGGACAAGCGAGGCTATGGTCAAACGATAGGCGGCAATAACCAGCGGCGGCGCCTCCGCCAGGCGAATGAATATCGCCGCGAAGGACACCGATACCACCCCGACCAGCAGGACAAGATACGCTTTCAATCTGAAAACTCAGTGCTTTATTTCTGTTACCCAAATCCTATTGATGAAGCGCCGCTTTGTCAATACAGACGGACCGGTAATTGCCACGCTGTACCGATTGTGCTACACTAAATAACTGATTTTTCAAGTATTCTGACATCCACACAGGGGAGGTCTGCGTCATGGATAAAAGGGTTCGCATAAAAGCAGGGTCGGTGGAAGCGCTGGCGGAACTGAATGATACGGCAACCGCCCAGGCAATCTGGGACACCCTGCCCATCAAGGGACGCGCCAATACCTGGGGAGACGAAATATATTTCGGTATTCCGCTCAGTATTGCCCCGGAGAAAGCTCAGGACCTGGTAGAAGTTGGCGACCTGGGCTACTGGCCGCCGGGACAGGGCTTCTGTATCTTCTTTGGCCCCACGCCAATGAGTGAAGGGGACAAGCCCCGACCAGCCAGTCCGGTCACCGTCTTTGGCCAAGTCACCGGCGATGCTACGGTGTTCAAACCGGTTGCCCCGGGCACCGAGGTGACCATCGATAAGGAAAGCTAGTAACGGCACAGAGTGTAAGGAGGCCGCATCTTGAGCAGCCGCGATACCCGCTTTAAAGTGGTCTTACCGCTGGCTCCTGCCGGGGAATCGGAGAAGTACCTCCAGAAGTTCCGCGAGCTGGGGGCAGAGTTCACTGGTCAGCGCTGCGACAGCGATGATGATTTCATTGCTCTGGCCAGGGATGCCGATGCCATTATTACCGTGGGCAGCCTTCGCCCCGTGCCCCGCGAAATCATCGAGCATCTGGAACAGTGCCGGCTTATCAGCAATACCCAGATAGGCTACGACAGTATCGATACCGCCGCCGCGGCTGAGCGCGGGATACTGGTGACCAACGTGCCCGACTATTGCGTGGGAGAGGTGTCTGACCATGCCATGGCGCTGATTCTGGCCTGTACCCGCAAAGTCGTCCATCTGGATAGAGCGGTCAAAAAGGGCCAGTGGGGGCTTTCCGCCAGCGGCATTGAAATTCAACAGCGCCTGTGGCCGACCATGACCCAGCTGGAAGGCCAGACGCTTGGTCTTTTCGGCTTTGGCAGAGTAGGGCGGGCGCTTGTACCCAAAGCCAGAGGATTTGGTCTGCGCGTCATCGCCCATGACCCGTATATAGCTCCGGAGGTTGCCCGGCAGATGGGCGTGGAGACAGTGGACTGGAAGAGCCTGCTCCGCGAGTCCGACTTCATCTCCATACATGCGGCATTAACCGCGGAGACCAAACGCATCTTCGGTCATGATGCGTTCCAGGAAATGAAGCCGACTGCCTGCCTGATAAACACCGCCCGCGGCGGCTTCGTTGACGAAGCGGCTCTTTGCCAGGCCCTGCAAGAAGAGGCGCTGGCCATGGCGGCGCTGGATGTCATGGACCCCGAACCCCCCGACTCCCGCAACCCCCTGTTTAAACTGGATAATTTCATCAGCACCGCGCATTCGGCCTTCTTTTCCCCTGCTTCCGAGGCGGAACGCTGGCACCGGCCTGTTGAGGAAGTAGCGAGAATAATGCGCGGGGAATGGCCGAAAGCCATCGTCAATCCTCAGGCCAAAGAAAAGTACACCGCCCGATGGGGCCAGATGAAAGAGCCGGGTTAAGAAATCACCCGCGCTTTCCCCAGAGCAATGCCGAGGAAACAAGGGCAACGGCAACCATAGTAAGCGCTACCCAGGATAACGTCATATGGAACTGGTAAGTGTCAATGAGGTAGCCGAGCAGAAGCGTAATCGCCGGTCCCCCGCGACTGCCCATATAGTAAAGGCCGAGCACCGTGGAGCGTTTCTGCGGCGAAACGTGGCTGATGATGTAGGACTCCACCACCGGCATGCCAACGTGCATCGTGGTGCCCATTAGAAGCAGCACGGCAATAAGACTGAATCCCAGGGATACGTAATTCAAGAGGTATATCGCCGGCCCGGCGATAAGCCCGACGGAGATTATCACCGGTACCCGCCCCAGACGATCGGATAAATAACCACCCAGAGGCCCACCCCATATGCCGCCAAAATAGGCCACGGAAAGCAACATTGCGCCTATCTCCTTGCTGGCGCCAAGCACGTCAACGGCGTAGAGTGATACGAACTGCAGCGTGGAGTAAGTCAGGACCATGCTGGCGATGCCTATTACGATAAAAGCCGACAGTCGGCGCAGGTCGCCGGATTCGAATGGCTTGGCAGCTGAAGCATCGGCTGCCTTCTTCGGCGCCGCAGCTGTATATCCCTTGCGTCCCAGAATTATGTAGAATGCTATTCCAAAAGCTATGGTGGGAATAGCTATGGCCATGAAGGAGCCGCGCCAGCCCAGAGCGCTGGCGATGCCGGCGGCAATAATGGGAGCTAGAAAAAAGCTAAAGGTACCCCCTATTTGATGGATGCCAAGCGCAATGCCCCGGCGCTCAGGCTTAACGGAAGCGGAGACCAGCGGCGATGCCGAGGGATGGTAGCCACCCCCCATCAGCCCCAGAATAACAAGGCACGCCAGCAGGAAAATGTAGTTTGGAGAAAGACTAAACAAGAGCCCGGCTAACGCCACTCCAGCCACGCCGGCAGTGAGCATAATTCGAGGGCCAAAACGGTCAGCCGCCCACCCGGCGGGAAGCTGGCTTAAACCATAGGAAATATTATAGGCAAAGAGTAACCCCCCTACTTGCGTGTATGAGAGGACAAAATCATCGCGGATGAAAGGGAGAAGTGGCGACAGCAATGCCATCATCAGGTGATGTCCGAAGTGAGCAAGCACAAAGAGGGGCAGCAACCCGGTCAGGAATGTCAGAACTCTGCGTTTATCTATAATCGTATCCTTTCGTCGCACCCGGTCCTTCAATGCCTGCAGTCAGCACAGAATTATACCTCTTTCCCTGCCTGAATGACAAGGCAAAATACCAGCGGCAAACGTTAACGGTCATCTTTTAATAACCGCCCCGGCCTTCTTCATCATAAGTGTCAGCGCCATGGCAGTAAAGGCGGTAGCCGCAGCGATGGTAAAAGCCAGCTGGTAACTTTGCGTCACATCAAATATCTGACCGCCCATCCAGGCACCGAAAGCACCGCCGATAGTGGCGCCGAGAACAGTTACTCCGACCAGGGTGGCCACGGCGCGCATTCCGAAGAAGCGCTCAACCAAGACTGGCATCTGCGGCACTTCCCCGCCATAGGCAAAGCCAAAAACAAGGGCAAAAAGGTAAAACATCCATGGCTCCCGGGCAAAGACGAGGAAAATCAGAGTGGTCATCAGTATTGCGCAGCAGATGACCAGGGCGCTATTGGCACCAATGCGGTCGGAGGCGCCACCCATGATTATTCGGCCGACAAAGCTACCAATACCGATGATGCTGATAAAAGTAGCCGCAAACAGCGATGCAATCCCGATGTCAGTCGCGTAGTTCACCAGGTGCACCATTACCATCTGCAGGCAAAAATTGAACAGGAAAAAGATAATAAAGAGCATCCACAGCGGTTTATAACGTGCTGCCGCTCTCAAATTTATGCCTGTTTCGGCAGTATTCGCTTTCAGCTGCTCCATTCCCTTTACTGATGTCATGACTTCATCAGAGCCGTAAGGTCGAAGCCCTTTCTCTGCCGGGTCGCGTCGCAGCAGAAGAGCGCACGGAATCATAATCGCCCAGGTTGCTACGGCAAGAACCAGATAGGCTATTGACCAGCCGAAAGCAGTGATGAGACGCTCGGCTACCGGGGCCAGAAGCATGGTACCCAGCCCGGCACCACTGGCGACAATGCCCAGAGCCAGTCCGCGGCGCTTGATAAACCAGCGTGCGGTGGTTGCCATAGTGGTGATAAAACCGGCGCCTGCGCCTATGCCGAAGATAACTCCATAGGTCATATAAAGCTGCCACAGGACATTGATCTGGCTGGTCAGCGCCAACCCCAGTCCGCTGATGAAGGCACAGGCGGCCATTACTTTGGCGGGGCCAAATCTATCCACCAGCCACCCCATAACGATGGCAAAGAGCCCATGAGTAACCATAAACACCGAGTGAACCCCTGAGGTAGCCCCACGACTCCAGCCGAAATCAGCGATCAAATGCTTGAAGAAAACACCGTAGGTGTACATCAAGCCGGTGTGCATCGCCATGATAACCATGCAGGCAGCAACGATGACCCATCCGTAAAATAACGTCCGCCCGGCATTTGCAGAATTCTGGCTGTGCTGCTCGATAGGTATCAAAAAAAAGCCCTCCTCAGAGGAACAAGCCCCCACCCTACCATTTTAGACATTCTATATTACATTAATTATATTTGTAAAATGACATCTTCCTATACGCGCGAGCATATTTTTTGCCAACTGTAGGCGAACAGTGTAAAATAGTTGCGGTATTTAAAGACAGCACCGCTTGCTTAAGGAGGTCAGAATATAATGACGGATACGTCAAACAAGAACCCTCTGAAAATCACCGATTTAACTTTACGTGATGGGCACCAGTCAAACTACGCCACCCGCATGCGAACCGAGGATATGCTGCCCATTGCCGAAGAGATGAACAAGGCCGGGTTTTACTCCATGGAGGTCTGGGGTGGCGCCACCTTTGATGTGGCCTGCCGATTTCTGAACGAGGATCCGTGGGACAGACCCCGTGCCCTGAAAAAGTTAATGCCCGATACCCCTCTGCAAATGCTCCTCCGTGGACAGAACCTGGTTGGCTATCGTAATTATGCTGATGATGTGGTTAATGCCTTTGTCAAGCATGCCGCGGAATGCGGCATTGATATCTTCCGAATATTTGACGCCCTCAATGATGAGCGTAACCTGGAGACCTCCTGTAAGGCAGTCAAAAAAGCAGGCAAACACGCCCAGCTATCCATATGCTATTCCCTCACCGAGCCCAAGATGGGCGGGCCGGTATTCACCCTTGACTATTATCTGGAGAAGGCACGCATCCTTGAGAACATGGGAGCCGACAGCATCTGCATCAAGGATATGGCGGGGCTTATTGCCCCCGATGATGCCTATACCCTGGTTTCCGCCCTGAAGAAAACGGTCAAGGTGCCCATCCACCTGCATACTCACTACACCAGCGGCATGGCATCGATGTCCATGTACAAGGCGGCGGAGGCGGGTGTGGACATGATTGACACCTGCGTGGCACCTTTCGCCCTGCGCACCTCGCATCCGGCGGTGGAACCAATTATCGCCGCCCTGCGGGGAACGCCGCGTGACCCCGGCCTAGAGTTAGCCCAGATGCTCAAGATTGGCGACTATCTTGAGTCCATCGCACCGAAATATCGCGACTTTCTGAATACCACCCGGATTTCGGTTATTGACACCAATGTGCTGGTACACCAGACTCCCGGCGGCATGATTTCCAATCTGGTGTCGCAGCTCAGGATGTCTAACGCAATAGACCGCCTTGACGACGTCTATGCCGAAGTGCCCAAGGTCAGAAAAGAGCTGGGTTACCCGCCGCTGGTCACCCCAACCAGCCAGATAGTCGGCGTACAGGCGGTACAGAACGTCCTCGCCGGCAGGTACAAGCTGGTCTCAACGCAGGTAATGGACTACTGCTACGGGCTTTACGGCAAGCCGCCGGCACAGATTGACCCCGAGGTGCAGAAAACGGTCCTCAAGTTTTACAAAAAGGGCAAGGAGCCGATTACCGGCCGGCCAGCGGATATGCTAGAACCAGAACTGGATGCGGCGCGAGAGCTGGTCAAGGATATCAGCGACAATATCGGGGATGTGCTCATCGCGGCCATCTACCCCATTACCGGTCTGCGTTTCCTGAAATGGAAGTACGGCCTGGAAAGCCCGCCGCCTGAGGTCAAGGCCAAGACACTGGAAGACGTGCAGCGTGAAGACGAGCTTATCGCCAAGGCCAAGGTTGGCCAGCTCGTCGAGAAAGCGTAGCGCTACCCCGGCCTGATTGGCTTCAGTCCTGCCACAGGCATCTGGGCGCGACCTTATAGTACTCGTTCTGGCACGGCGTGCCTTCGGTCAAATAAAAGGTGCGCGCCGTCAGGTCCATGACAGCCGAAGAAAGCGTGGCCAGGTGACGGTTTTCCTCTTCCCTGATATCAACGTGCCGACAGATGGAGTTCGGGTAGCTGAAATGGTCGCGGAACACGCGCTGGAAACTGCCAACATCAATCTCTCCGCGTTCCTGCTCAATTAAATTTCGTGCTCTGCTGGCACGGAACAGCGTATCCGGTGCGGTTGCCTTGAAAACGTCTGTCATATCAGGTCGATTGTTCAGCGCTATGAAATGATTGCTGTGGGTAAGGATGCCATCATCGGGATGCAGGAAGCCCACATCTAACGGTGATACCTCCAGGTCTATCGCCTCACCATCGCGGTGAGCGATGAGGAAATTAAATGACACCGTCACCCTGGCATTCAGAACCGCCTTTACCGCCCGACTGAAGCTATCGGCATTCAGGACGGCACGCCCCACAACCAGGAAAGGCGTGGTTATCTCAAACTTATCACGGCTGGACACAAGAGCGTTGAGACAGACCCCCAGCCCCGCCGAGTTCATACCCTTATGGGCCATGGTGCCCGCTTCCAAATGCATGACAATATTGGGGCTGCCCTCTCTCTCCACCTCCAGTATGACGCTCAGCCCCTGGAATCTTTCCTTGTAGTCCCAGTTCTGCCCCAGAATGGTGTGGCCGTTCCGGGTTACCCCGGGCATGGCGGTTATCGAGGTGCAGCCACCGCCCGCCTCCACCACTGCACTCTGGGCAAACACCATCTCATATCGAGCGTTCAGCGCCACTATTTCTTCAAGGGATAAATCTGCCCCTTTGGCAATCCCCTGCATTTCCTCCAGTATCTCGGCATCATATTCGCCGATAACCGGCACCAGATTGGAACAATGCTTGAGGACTTCAGAGCGCTTGGCACCCCACAACGAGCGCCACAAGTCAAAGTAAAGCTCCAGATTTTTCTGTATCAGGGTTTGCGCCTGAGACCCGTACTGCTTCCCCCGTTCAAAAGGCTTTCCTTTAATCGAAATAACCGGCACCTGTGGTTTCATTCTAGTCCTCCTTAAGAGCCGCAATTCAAATCACATCGCGATACCATAAGTCTAATTACATCCCGCCCAGCCCGTCAAGTAACACAGCTAACGGGCTATTCTCTTACCGCCCGGTTCGGTGTATAATGAATCAACAGGGCATAGATAAGCGAGGTCTCAGCGATGTGGAAAAAGGTTATCATCGCCACCGTTTTGCTCACATTCCTCTTTCCCCTTCTTGGCTGTGAAGAAATAACCGAATTTACGCAGGGCGCATCCACATCCACATCCCAGTCCAACCTCAAAATAGAGAAGTCGGTAGAGCTTGGCTCCACATGGCAGATGAAACAAATAGATTTCAAGGTGGGAGCCGGCCAGGAGGTGGCAATTCTGCTCAAGCTTGCCGACGGCGGTAAGGTGGACGGCTTTTTCTATCTGGAAAAGGGCGATACCGTTGATTTCCGCATCACCGGTAAGACGCAGATTTTCCATTCCAACGTAGCCGACCGTTTTTCCTTCGCCGCCAGTCAAAGCCAGGGTGATACCTATAATTTGCTCTTCCGCAACACCGCCGATGAAGATGAAACCCAGAAGTCGATTACCGTTTCCCTGGAGGTAATCTATCCCCTCAAGGGTGAAATCTATGTGCCGGTGGAGGATTGATTTCTCTCGATTCGCCCTGATGGCAACAGCACAGGCTGGCCGGGATATCAGGTGCTACCTTCACAAAGTGGTGCACTTCTGTTAGAATTTTCTATTGTGCGATATGAAATATTCACTGGGAATAGATGTCGGCTCGGTTAACGCCAAACTCTGCCTTATTGACGACGCCAACCAGATAGTCCGGCTGGATAGTTTAAAAATAACCACCAACCCCAAAGCCGCCATAAACGCGCTGCTCTCCAGGCTCGGTGAGGTGGTGCCGCTGGACCAAATTGATAGCGCTGGTGTTTCCGGTTCCGGCAGGGGTACCATCCCCGCAGAACTCAACTGGGCGGAATACAGCAGCTCGCTGGCCATTGCCTCCGGGCTGCTCAATCTGTATTCTTCCGTTAAGACCATAATACAGATTGGCGGTCAGACTTCCCTGGTCATTGTCCTGGAAGATGGGCTGAAAAAACCGTGGAAGGTCTCGTCAAACCCGCTCTGTGCCGCGGGAACAGGAAGGTTCCTCGAGCAGCAGGCATACCGCCTCGGCATAAGCCTTGATGACTTTTCCCGTCTCGCCCTCAAGTGTAAGGACAAGGCGCCGAGAATCGCCGCCCGGTGCAGCGTTTTCGCCAAGAGCGACCTCATCCACCTGCAGCAAAAGGGGGTCTCTATCGAGGCCATGCTCTATGCCCTCTGCGAGAGCATTGCCCGGATGGTCACTTCCCTGAAGAAAGGTACCTTTGAAGGACCAGCCTATTTCGTTGGCGGCGTCGCCGCCAACAGTGCCATTGTCCGGGCACTCAATGAGACACTTTCCGCGAGAAACGGCCATGAATTGCAGGTCACCGTACCGGACAACTACCAGTATGTTGAATCACTGGGGGCAGCGCTGCTCTCCAGAGATAAAATTTCCAGGGTACACCTGCTACCTGAAGCTGATGCGCACCAAGCCTACTTCGAAATACCCAGGCTGGAAAAGGTGGCACTTCCGGGCAACGGATCAGACCGGAAAATCACCGAACCATGCACCGGTTATCTCGGCGTCGATGTCGGCTCCACGAGCACCAAGGCAGTTATCCTCGATGATTCGGGCACCAGGGTACTCACCAAAAGCTATCTGATGACTGCCGGACGGCCCATTGATGCGGTGAAGCAGGTCTTCAGCAACCTGCTTCTGAATGGTGCGGCCGACGTCAAGATTGCCGGCACAGGGGTTACCGGTTCCGGAAGATATCTGGTCGGCAGTTTCATCGGGGCTGACCTCATCAAGAATGAAATAACCGCGCAGACAAGAGCTGCCGTTGAAATAGACCCGGAAGCTGACATCATCGAGATTGGCGGGCAGGACTCCAAGCTGGTCATCAAGCGCAATGGCGTGGTGGTTGACTACCAGATGAACAAGGCATGCGCCGCCGGCACCGGAAGTTTTATCGACGAGCTTGCCGAAATGCTAGGCATCTCGGTACACAATGGCGAGTTCGCCCGCCTGTCTTTTAACGCCCCGCATACCATCGACCTGGGCACCAGATGCGCCGCTTTCATGGGGCAGGCAGTCGCCTCCGCCCAGCAGGAAGGCGTGCCCCTAGAAATTATCACCGCCAGTCTGGCCAATTCCATCGCCAAGAACTACTTATCCAAGGTGGTGGGACACCGCAAGCTCGGAGACAGAGTCATCCTCACCGGCGCCGTCTTTTACAACGAGGCGGTGGTGTCTGCCTTCCAGCAGCAGCTTGAAGATAAAACGCTGACCGTGTCCGAACACCGCGAAGTCAGCGGCGCCATTGGCGCCGCCCTGCTCGCCAAGGAAGAGGTGAGCGGCCGCAAGCCCCGGTTCAAGGGGTTTGCCCAGGTGGTAAAAGATGAATGCGCCCTCTCCACCTTTATCTGCCAGGGATGCGATAACAATTGCACCATTACTCGAATGCAGCTGCCCGATGAGAAAGCCACTTTCTATGGCAGCCGCTGCGACCGCTATGACAGCGCCATAGGCCACGCCCGCCAGAAGACATACTTTGATGAGCGCGAGAAATTGCTCTTTCGCGATTATAAGGAAGATGCAGGCACAGGCCCTGTCGTGGGCATTCCACGTGCGCTTCTGGCCTATGATTATGCACCGCTCTTGATTGGTTTTCTGAATGAGCTTGGCGTTAGAGTCGTCCTATCAACGAAGACGACCAAGGAAATCATGGAACAGGCCGCTGAGCTCAGCTATAGCGACAGCTGTTTCCCGGTCAAGCTGCTTCACGGACATATCGCCGCCATCAAGGACAATGTTGATTATATCCTCTATCCCTGTTTCATTCGCCTGGACAGCAAAGAAGGCGACGAGAACCAGAAGTATGCCTGCCCGCTCATTCAGGCCTCACCATTCATCGTGCGTCACGTGCTCAATCTCGGCGATAAACTACTTGCTCCCATTATTGATTTCAGCCTGGGCGATGAGGAAACGGTGCAGAACCTTTCCGCCGCGGCGGCAAAGCTGGGCTTCAGCCGTAAAAAGGGAAAAGCAGCCGCCCTTGCCGGCATCAAAGCGCAGCGCAAGTTCACCGCCGATTGCCTGGCGCTGGGTAAAAAATTGCTCAAGCAGCTCCGCGAAAGCGGCCAGCTCGGCGTGGTACTTTTCTCCCGCTCTTACATGTCGCAGGACTCGGGTGCCAATCTGGGAATCGCCGAAAAGCTGGCCCAGCTCGGCGTGGTGCCCATACCCCTCGATTTGCTGCCGCTGGGAGCCGTCGACCCCAAGGAGTATTCGGACCGTCCCTACTGGTACTACGAGAGCAAATTCATTGCCGGTGGCGCCCTGACCGCCGATGACCCGCAGATTTATGGCCTGGCTATCACCAATTTCGGCTGCGGCCCAAATTCCTTCATGCTTCCGATGCTGGCCGATATTATGGGCGGAAAGCCGCTCGGCGAACTGGAAATGGACGAGCATGCTGCCGAAGCGGGCATTGTCACCCGACTTGAAGCATACGTGGACACAATCACGAGCCATGCCCAGTCCGCAAAGCATGTTCCGGAGACAGGCAGGTACATTTACCGCGGTGCCTCGGCCATTATCGACCCGAAGAAAACGCTGCTTGTTCCCAGCATGTGCCCCCACGCCGATGTCCTCGCCGAGGCGGTTAATGCCTCCGGAGCACGGGCCATCGTGCTGCCTGAATCCGATGAACGCACCCTTCTCATCAGCAACCAGGTCACCTCAGGAACGGAATGTCTCCCCTATCGCGTCACCCTGGGTGACTTCATGAAGTTCTGCTCCGACTGTGGCGATGACCTGAAGAATTACGAGGGATTCATGGCCGGTGCCTATGGACCGTGTCGGCTGGGCAAGTACGCGGTCGAGCAGGGCCGGATACTGAAAGACGTCGGCTTTGACCTGCCGATGATATCCTCGGTTTCCAATAACGCCTACCGTGACCTTAACCTTGAACCGGGCTTTACCCGCCTCGCCTGGAACAGCATCGTGGCTGTTGACGGGCTGCAAAGGCTTCTCTGGCGCACCCGTCCCTATGAAAAGGAAAAGGGAGCGGCCGAGAACTTGTTCGACGAATTCCTGAAACGGATTGCGGAGCGGGTCCGCCGCAAGGAGCCGTTCTACAACGTACTACAGCAGGCAACGGCAGCATTTAAGTCACTCCATGACAATGACCTGCCACCACGACCTCTCATCGGCATAAACGGCGAGATATTTCTGCGCTCCAATCGATTCAGCAACCGCGACCTGGTGAAAGAATGCGAAGAGGCAGGTCTTGAAGTCATCGTTTCTCCCGTTGGCGAGTGGATGAAATATACCGCCTACCGTAACCTCGAGGACGCGGTGAAAGACCGGAGTTTCCGAAAAATAATTTCCAGCTACCTCAAGAAACTGATACAGGAGCGTGATGAGCACAGGGTATCCGGTTACTACCGCGAGCTACTCGACGGTAGAGAGCCTTCCACGGCGGCCATACTGGCCAAGTCAGACATGTATTTATCCCCCCGCTGCGGCAGCGAGGCGGTCCTCAGCATCGGCAGCGGTGTGGAGTGGATGGAATCGCCGGTATTTGCCGGGGTGATTTCAGTAATGCCCCACGGCTGTATGCCCGGCGGCATCGTGGCCGCCATGGCCGAGAAGTTCAGCGCCACCTACCAGAAACCCTGGATAAGCCTCACTTACGACGGCTTCATGGAGACCAACAACGCCGCCAGAGTCAGCAACTTCGCCGAGCTGCTAAAATTCTGCCGCCAGGAAGCCAATATTACCTAGCATGAACACGCAATGGCACAACCTCTCCACCAGTGAAGCTCTGGAGGCACTCGGTTCCCGGCGTTCCGGGCTTACCAGCGATGAGGCCAGTTCCGGCCGCATGCGGTACGGCCCTAACGAGCTGAAGGGCAAGAAGAAGACACCACCATTAATAGTATTTCTGCGGCAGTTTCTCAGCCCGCTCATCTACGTCCTGATGGTCGCCGCCGTTATCTCCCTCATTGTCGAGCACTTTATTGACGCCGGTGTGATTCTCGGCGTGCTTTTTCTCAATGCCGCCATCGGCTTTATACAGGAGACCCGCGCTGAGAAAGCGATGGAGGCGCTCATCCAGATGGCAGCGCCCAAGGCCCGTGTCCGGCGTGATGGGGCTATAAAAATTATCCCCGCCCGAGAGGTTGTTCCCGGTGATATCGTACTCTTGGAAACCGGTGATAAAATCCCGGCCGACGCCCGGCTTATTGAGGTCTCCAACCTGAAAGTAAATGAGGCCATGCTCACCGGCGAGTCCATGCCCGTTGACAAACACACCGATGCCATCCGTGAAGACGTACCCATGCCAGAGAGAAAGAACATGGTGCACATGGGCACCATCGTTAATTACGGTCGCGCCACCGCCATGGTCGCCAGGACCGGCATGGCAACGGACATTGGCCAGATAGCAACCGCCATCCAGGAAATCAAGCCGGAGAAGACGCCCCTGCAGAAAAACATCAGCAAGCTGAGCCGGTACATAGTTATTCTTTTCCTTGGCATATGTGCCCTGCTGGTAGCGGTTGGCCTGCTCAAAGGGCTGGACTGGCTGGAAGTGTTCCTGCTGGCCGTGGCGGCCGCCGTTTCCGCCATACCAGAGGGCCTGCCTGCCGTGGTTACCGTCGTGCTGGCGGTGGGTATGCACATCATGGCCCGTCGAAATGCCATCATCCGCAAGCTGGTGGCCGTGGAGACTCTCGGTTCAGCCACGGTTATCTGCTCAGATAAAACCGGAACGCTGACCCGGAACGAGATGACCGTGCAGCGCCTGTATGTTGACGGCCAGACGATTGAAGTAACCGGCGAGGGTTACATTCCGCATGGTGAATTCCGCCGTGACGGGCAAACTATTGACCTGCAGAACGAGCCCTCAATCAACTTGATGCTGCGGATTGGCGCGCTCTGCAACGATTCCTTCCTGACAAGACGGGATAACGACGAGTGCTGTGATATCTACGGCGACCCCACGGAAGGGGCCTTGCTCGTGGCAGCGAACAAAGCGGGAATGAACAAGGAAAAGCTGGAAAAGGCCTTTCCCCGCCTGGACGAAATCCCGTTTCAGAGTGAAAAGCAGTACATGGCCACCCTCCACCCGCGCAATGGCGGCAGAGTGGTCTATGTCAAGGGCTCGGTGGAGAAGATACTGGCGCTCAGCAAGTATAAACTCAAAGGGAAACAGCCCACCCCGATCACCGAGAAAGACGTTGATACTATCATGCAGGCCAACGACGCTATGGCCAGACAGGCGTTACGGGTAATTGCCACCGCTTATGCCGAGCTTCCCAGTGAACTGGAAGATTTAAAAGATGAACATATCCGGGGCAATCTGGTATTCGTCGGCCTAGCGGGCATGGCCGACCAACCCCGCGAAGAAGCCAAAGAAGCGGTGCGACTATGCCGGCAGGCGGGAATCAGAGTGGTGATGATTACCGGCGACCACAAAGTCACCGCGGAGTCAATCGCCCGTCAATTGGACCTGCCGGCAGGGAGAACAGTGACCGGCCTGGAACTCAAGCAGATGACCGATGAGGAACTTTATGAGCAGGTGAATGACATCTCCGTTTTTGCCCGCATTGAGCCCCTGCACAAGCTCAGAATTGTGAACGCCCTGAAGAGCCACGGCCATGTGGTAGCCATGACCGGTGACGGCGTTAATGACGCACCGGCATTGAAAACAGCCAATATCGGCATTGCCATGGGCATCACCGGCACGGACGTGGCCAAAGAAGGCTCCGATATGATACTGGCGGATGACAATTTCGCTTCTGTGGTCGCTGCGGTTGAGGAAGGCAGAGTCATCTTCAATCGGCTGCGCAACGTGCTCTTCTTCCTGCTGAGTACCAACCTGGGAGAGCTCCTTGCCCTTGTGCTAGCACTCCTCTTCGTGGGCAAGGCACCCTTGCTTGCAGTTCAGATTATCTGGGTCAATCTGGTCACTGATACCACCGCGGCGGTGCCTCTGGGCTTGGAGCCAAAGGTAGGGGATGAACTGAAACAGCCACCTCGCCACCCCGGAGTGGGCATAGTATTTCCCGGACTGCTCCTCCGCATCGCCTTCATGGCCATGTTCATGGGCGTTGGCGTATTTTTAGTCTTTCGCTGGGCGGAGCCCAGAATGAGCCTGGAAGAAGCGCGCACCATCACCTTCTGCACCATGGTCGCTTTCGAGTGGTTTCGTGCCTTTAATGCGCGCTCCGGTCAATATACCATCTTCCGCCTGGGCATTTTCCGCAACCGCTGGCTCCTTATGTCAACCGTAGTCGCCATCTCTCTCCAACTGCTTGTGGTCTACGCGCCCTTCATGCAGGTGGCCTTCAGTACAGTGCCACTGACCTTGGGGAAATGGGGTATCGCCCTCCTCGCCGGCGTCTCCCTGTTTATCATCGAGGAAACGAGAAAATTGCTGTTCCCCAGGCTCTTCAGTCTGGGGCAATGGCGTCCCTTGAAGGAAGATAGTCCCTGATGGCAAGCAGTGCAGGAACGATACCGTTGGAAATTCGTTGCCGGACTTCTGGTTGCTGAACCGCCAGTTGAAAAGGTCTATTCCAGAGAGATTCTACCTTCTTTAATAAGTTTCTGAAAACAGGCCCTTATCTGGCCGGCCGTATCCTCCGGCAGGGCGGTACTGATATAAATACCGGAGCCCATTTCAAAGCCGGCGATGGTCGTCAGCCGGGGAACAATGCGGATATGCCAGTGGTAGTAAGGGTCTTCCTCGTCCTCGGTAAGCGTGCTGTCGACCATCAGATTGAAGGCCGGATTGTCCAGCGACTCGTACAGACAGAGGAGCACGTTTTTCAGCGCTTTGGCCAGCTGGTTCAGGTACGTATCTGGGAATAAGCCAAAAGAAGCACAATGTGTTCTAGGCATTATCCATGTCTCATAGGCAGCACGTGAGGCATAGGGATGAAAGACGACAAACTGCTCGGTCCTGGTTACGATTCTCTGGTCCTTTTCCAGCTCCTCCGCCAGCAAATCGCAGTATAGACACCGGCCCCGGTCAATATAGTATTCGTGGGCAATATCAAATTGATGATGGTAAGAAGGTGCCACAATGGGCGTAGCCACTATCTGCGAGTGCGGATGTACCAGCGAAGTGCCCGAAGCCCAGCCGTGATTTTTGAAGATAGTTATGAACTTCAGGTGTTTTTCCTTCTTCAACGCGTTATACCGCTCCTGATAGGCAATAAGCACCTTCTCAACTTGGTCATAACTCATCAACGCCATGGTTGTATTGTGCGACGGTGTTTCGATGATAACCTCATGTGCGCCGATGCCGTCCATCTTGCGGAAGAGCCGCGCTTCCTCCACAATATCTCCATCCTCGCCCGGTGTGAGAGCGGCAAAGCGGTTGGGCACCACTCTCACCTCCCAGGGGGTACCTCCATTGGAGACGGGAAGCTTAAAAACTTCCGGAGGTGTTAATTCCTCGTTGCCCGGACAGAAAGGACAGGACGAGTCCCAGTTCGGTAATTCGTCAGCCGGTCTGACCTTGTGCTTTTGCTGGGGGCGCTTTGCTCTTTCCGGAGCCAGTATCACCCAGGACTTGGTGGTGGGGTCCTGTCTCAGTTCGGACATCTTTTCCTCCGGCCTATTTCCTGAATACCCGTCTTACTTCCGATGCTGGCTTTATTCTTTGCGGACAGGACGGTGCCGCTTCGGGCTTATCGTCTCACCGCTCTGGACGATAGAGCCGCGGAAGTCCTTCTCGGTAACATTACCGGCAATGGCACAGTTGTGACCTATCCTTATCCCCTCCGGAATTTTGGCTCCCTTACCGACCACGGTGAGGCCGGTATTAAGGATAAGCGGTTCCTCGCGGTTTACCTGGAAATCATTGCCGGTACCAACGTGGCTGCCTGCCTCGACGACAACATCTTTATCAAGAATGGATAAATCTATTACGCTTTCCCGGCCAATCACCGTATCATTCATAATCACCGCATGTTTGACCACGGCATTGGCCGCTACTCTAACTCCCGGTGAAAGGATGGAATTTTCCACCCTGCCTTCAATGACACAGCCATGCGATATCATGCTGTTGACCACATCACCACGGCGGGAAATGGTCGCCGGCGCTCTGGGTTCGTCTTCCTGAGTGCGAACCGGCCAGTCAGCGGTGAAACTGATGGATGGTGGCGACTCAAGCAATCGCATATTAGCTTCCCAGTAGGCACGTATGGTACCAACATCCCGCCAGTATCCCTCAAAGTTATAGGCAAAAAGCTGGCAATTCCCCACCAGCTGCGGAAAGATATTGCGGCCAAAATCGTGTTTTGACGAGCGCCGCTGGGCATCATCCTCCAGAATCTGATGAAGCAGTTCCTTCTGGAACACATACAC
>CBFDCY010000010.1:0-16706 GCA_965603425.1 uncultured Dehalococcoidia bacterium
TCCTCTGTATCCTGCTCGTTGTCTACACCAACGGCCTTAACAGTGTCTTCCTGCTCTACTCTCTCACTCCCATCATGACTGCCGCCCTGCTCTTTGAAGAGAAAATTGCGCTTGCTCTTGCCGCCGTCGCCACTTTGTCCCTTTCGCTCACGCATTTGTTCCTGAGCCAGTTCACGGAACGGTTTACCTGGATTTTGCAGGGGTATAACCTGACGTTGCTCATCGTTTATACGCTCTTTTCCTTTGTCGTCGCCACCGTGCCATATCGCATAAACCTGAACATACGGCGCCGCATTGAAAGGGAGGCCATTATTGAAGAACGCCGCCGTATTGCCCGTGAGATTCATGACGGCGTCGCTCAGTCATTAAGCTATCTCAACCTGAAGACCAAGTCGGTAAGTGACCTGCTCACGTCAAAGGATACCGTGCAGGCGCTCACTGAACTTAACGAGATACGCGAAGTAGTACAGGATACCTACGAGGACATCCGGGAATCAATCGACCAGCTAAGTACCGAAATAAGAAGCGTTTCCATCCTCACCGCTCTTGGCAACTACGTCAATGAATTCAGCAGCAATAACGGCATCCTGGTGGAGTTTAGCGTCTCCAAGCCCTTTGTCCAGCTTTCCCCGATTGTGGAACTGCAGTTGCTGCGCATTGCCCAGGAAGCATTGACCAACGTCCGACGTCACGCTATGGCCAGCAATGTTGAGTTAACGCTGAAAAAAACTGGAGACGAACTGGAGATGATAGTAAAAGATAATGGAAAGGGATTCAACCTTGAAGAGCTGGAGAAATACACTCCCGGCTATCACGGCTTGAACATCATCAAGGAACGAGCCGAAGGTCTTGGCGGCAATTTGTTAATTACCACCGCTCCCGGCCAGGGTACGGAGGTGAAAATCAATCTGCCGGCGGAGAAAGTGAGGATGTGAAATGGAAGCGGTCAGAGTACTGGTAGTGGATGACCATGCCCTCTTTCGCCGTGGCATTGTTACCGTGCTGGCGAATCAGGAGAATATCAGCGTGGTGGGCGAGGCGGTCAACGGGCTGGAGGCAATAGCCAAAGTAGAAGAACTGGCGCCCGATGTCATTCTGATGGATCTTAACATGCCCCAGTGCAGCGGGCTGGAAGCTACGCAGGCGCTCCAGGCCAAAGCGCCTCACGTTAATATCCTCGTGTTAACCGTTTCCGATAATGAAGCTGACCTTTTCGCTGCCATCAAGTTCGGGGCTACCGGTTATATTTTAAAAAACACGGAACCGGAGGAACTAATTCAGGCTATTTATCACATTGCCCAGGGTGGCGTAATAATTTCTCCCGTTATGGCCATCAAGCTGCTTGCCGAATTCAGGGATTCAGGGTCAGGCGCCAAAGCCGAAAAGACGGCTGACGAAAAGGACAATATGAGCCCCCGTGAGGATGAAGTGCTGCAACTGGTGGCTCAAGGCGCCACCAACAAGGAGATTGCTGATTCCCTGTTTATCTCAGAGAATACGGTGAAGACGCATCTGCGCAATATCATGGACAAACTTCACCTGGCAAACCGCAGTCAAGCGGCCGCTTACGCCGTGAAACGGGGGCTTGTCTCTTACAACCGGAAGTAGTGCCATACCAGGCGAAAAGTCTTATGTCCACTCATCCAAAAGTACTAGTCGTCAGCACTTTGAAAATCACCTGTTCGCAGGATTGTAAGTGGACCTGCCATGTTCTATGATTCAAATGTTACCGAGTAGTCTCTTTATTTATAATGAGGGTAATAATAGGGAAAAAGGAGGTGAAAAAATGAGATTACCGAAAAGAGGCGAGAAGGGGTTCACACTAATCGAGCTGCTCATCGTGGTCGCCATCCTGGGCGTGCTCGCGGCGGTGGTTATCCCCAACGTGGGACGGTTCATCGGACGAGGTGAAAGCGAGGCAGGAGAAACCGAGCTGAGCAACATCCAGTCAGCGGTCGTCGCCATGATGGTTGACAACGCGATAAGTACACTGCCGAATGCGGTAAACGCTACCGCCACCAGCAACATGCAACAGTTCCCCGATACCACCCCGGTAGCCCAGAAGGGACTGGACGCCAATGGAGACAACTTCAGTGGCAGCGACGGTATTGGGTTTGTGCTCTTCGAGCACGATATAACCGCTGACGGCGCCAATACCAGCCTGGTCAACTATACCGCCACGCAGTACACCAAGGGCACCTACAGGGTTGATGCGCTGGGCACGGTTGAGCAGGTGACCACCGGGTATGAATAAAACCAGTAGTGGCTAATTATTATCCCATCTATAATGAGATGAGGGGGAGGTGAAAAAATGAGATTACCGAAAAGAGGCGAGAAGGGGTTCACACTAATCGAGCTGCTCATCGTGGTCGCCATCCTGGGCGTGCTCGCGGCGGTGGTTATCCCCAACGTGGGACGGTTCATCGGACGAGGTGAAAGCGAGGCAGGAGAAACCGAGCTGAGCAACATCCAGTCAGCGGTCGTCGCCATGATGGTTGACAACGCGATAAGTACACTGCCGAATGCGGTAAACGCTACCGCCACCAGCAACATGCAACAGTTCCCCGATACCACCCCGGTAGCCCAGAAGGGACTGGACGCCAATGGAGACAACTTCAGTGGCAGCGACGGTATTGGGTTTGTGCTCTTCGAGCACGATATAACCGCTGACGGCGCCAATACCAGCCTGGTCAACTATACCGCCACGCAGTACACCAAGGGCACCTACAGGGTTGATGCGTCCGGCACGGTTGAGCAGGTGACCACCGGGTATGAATAATGACAACCTGTTAGCTGAAAACATTTAAGCTTGAAGCGAGGTCAGGTGGGGTGAAGAGAGGCGAGATGTCCGTAAGGGACATCTCGCCTTTTGTTAATTAAAAGCGGAAATATTTATCTGCCGTTATCATGGAAGGAATCATTGAAGCCAGCGGCGGGCATAATTGTTGCCGGAACGTTAATTACCAGTCTTAACTGTGAGTTTAATTTTGCCGCCCTTGGTATAAGGGTAACCTTCCGGTGGTGGAATTGGTGTGGTAAAACGTCCGCTATCCGCCAGCGCCGCCATGTAGAGTCTAAAATCACGGTAGTCCTCGGCCTGACAGGCGACATCAATATCTTTCCCGTTATGGGTGAGGGAACTGATATCAACACCAATCCGCTCCGCCTCAGCAAGGACAACTCCTATATCCTCGCTGAAACTGCCTTTCCTTTTGATAAGGCTGTCATATTCACTAATGGCCTTCTGCAAAGGCTCACGGTTCTGTATTTCCATCATTTTCAGTGTCAGCTGGTTATTAAGGGTATCATTCTTCGTCTCCAAAATTCTCGTCCTATTCATTTCTTCTGTAGTTACCTGAATCAGAGGAAACGTAAGGGCAACCGCCAACACCAGAACCACTGCTGAATATACTTGCTTGGCGGTCGGGTGCCACGGTCGATAAGCGTCGGGCAGAAGATTCATATTAAAAGATGGTATCCCGGCTTCCTGGCCGCTGCTACCCCGCAAAGCCGCCTCCACCCTCTGGGCAAGCCCGATATTTACCGCATATTGGGAAACAGGCAGAAACGGTGGGCATGTCAATGGAGGTAGCAACTGCTCAATTTTATAGGCCAGCCTCTCCTTCAATCTTTCCACCAGGTCTGGTTCGACCGATAATTGTCCGGTAATAAACAGCGGATTATCCACATTGAGCGGTAATTTAATATGATGAGCGTTATAGAAATCAACCGTCATCTCAAGGTTGGTGGCTAAATACTCGACGGCATCTTCGCCACTCAGGTCATCATACTGCCAGGCCAGAGAGTGCATGATTTCCGGCACGCCTTGCCCCACTATGACAATATCCAAGCTGGCCGGCTCAATATTGAGAATAACCGCCCGCTCCCTGTTTACGGCCCGGCTGAGTGCTATTGTCTTCAATTCCAGGACGTTTGGGGTTACACCCGCGTGTTTCATGGCCCTTATTTTACTGTCAATAACGCCTCTGGGCACCCCAACGGCGAAGACCTGCTGCTCATCTTCGCTGGTGCTAATGGACTGCCAGAAGAAATACAGGCTTTCCGCAGAAACCGGCATCACTTCTCTGGCTATATCATTGACTGATTCTTCAAGAGTTGGTGCCGGTGGCAGGTTCGCCACCGGAATTATACGGCTCACTGTATACAGGCCGTCGATACTGGCAACAACTTTACTGGTCCTGATACCACTGGATGCCATCAGTTGTTTTAACATGGCACCCAGGGCCCGTTCCCCCTCTACCGTTTCCGGCTCAATTTCTCGAGGGTCATACGAGACATCAGCCCATCTTCTCACCACCCCACTCCTCGTCTCCATGAGCCTGATGTGGGTCCGGCCAATATCGAGAGTAACCACCCTGCCCGATAACAGCCGCGCCCACGCTCTGCTTAAAGCTTTGAGAAGCAGGCTAATCGCAGTATTCAAATCAAGCTTCAAGACGCTTTTTGGCTCAGTTTCTGGTCTCTCTTCCGCCAAATCAATACACCTCTTTAGGAGCTACTCTGACTTATTGACTACCCACCGGAAGGCTTGGTATAAAGGTCGACAGACACCGTAGCCAACGTATCAAATACCACCTCTTCACTGTCCAAATATTCGGCTGCCGTTTCCAGGTCAGGGCCATCAAACTGGCGCACACTGCCATCGCCTGCACACGTGTAGTAATATTCGGTGAACGGCATGTCAATGTAATTAACCGTCTCATATTCGGTAGTATTATCAGCTATAATTCGGTCGTGTTCGTAAAGCAGGTAGCCATCGCGCGGCTCCCCTGCACCGGTATAACCTTTGGACTTAACGGTGGTCGCAACATCGGGAAAGGCCGCCATGTCATTCACGGCTGCGTCTTCCCCGGAAGCAACCGGCTGAGGAATCACTTCGAGGTTGTTCTCGCTCATCATTTCAGCCACCGCCTGTATTACCGCGCGGAATTCAGCCCGCCGTGCCACCTCTTCCTCAGCAAGGTTAATCTTTATCCATTTGAAATCTGCCTTCTTGAGTATCATGGTTTTCAAGGTGGCGCCTTTATCCAAATCAGATACAAAGTTCATCACGGCATCAAAATCGCCCTGTGCTTTGATATTGCTAAAAGTGAAGACTAGATAGGTGCCTTCACCCATTTTCTTTTTCCCGGGATTACCGGGAGGGTTTATCTTAAACTTCTTGCCTTCTAGAGAAACATCGATGCCGCTTTTCTCGGCAATACCGACAATTTTCGCCAGAGCGTCTGGTATTTCTATTGGGGCAAGTGCCTCATTAACATCATCATATTTAGCCTGCAGCTCTTCCATACTCGGCAACGGCTTGTTCACCACCACCATTGTTTTCATAATTTGCCCCTCAAGGTCCTTCTGTTTTGGCCCCTGCTGAATGTAAATACTGCCGAGTCCAACGTAAATTATGACGCAGACACCGAGTATGACTATAAAGCCAACGTGACGTATTTTGGCCAGTAATACCTGCATTTTATCCTCTTCCCTGTCCTACCATGCCTTCACTACATATCCGCCAACAAAGTACCGGCTAACTACAATACCTGATTACTTCAACCTTTTGCGTAGTGCCCGCTGCACTGTTTCCTCAATCGTTTCTTCCAGGGTCTTCTCTTCTTTCTTCTCTTCTTTTTGCTTCTTTTCTGCCTCTTCTGCTTCCATTTCTACCCGGAAAAGCTCTTCAGCATAGAAACTCCGGTATAGCTGCTGGCCACGCCTCCAGCCAACCACCCATACCATTACCAGTCCAAAGACGGCCACCGGCGATACAATCCCGATGCCAACGCCTTGAAATAGCAGGATGATAACGATAATAAGCACGACAAAGAGAAATACTGCCACATCAAGGTCCCACCTGGCAATCCTGGCTTTCTCTTTCGCCCTCCGGGCAGCTTCCCGCTTTATTTCTTCTTTTATCGGCTTTCGTTCTGTCTCCTGGCTCACTAAGTCCCTCCTTTTACCCGGTTAATGCAGACCACAGGCTTAAGCTTAAGAGTACTATAATTATACTCCCTTAATTTATTGTGCTACCACAGGAATCGTTTGAGTGAAGAGAAAACTGACCCGGCGTTTTTCTTCTATTGCCAGTCCCGGCATTCTCCACCCATGATAGCAACCGCCTTCAAAGCTACGCTGAGTCAATATTTCTGAAACCAGTGTAATGGGTGAATTGTCTTCTGTCAATTAGTCGAAGGCACCGGTGATCGTATACATCGGCATAAGAACCGAGAGTGCGATGAACCCAACCATAAAGGCGATGCCGATGGTGCTGATAGGGCCTATCATGCCCACCATGGCGTTTGTCTTCTCTTCCGCCGCCGTTTCAAAGAAATCAGCCACCACCCCCATGGTGAAGTCAAGGGTGTTACTTTCTTCTCCCACGGCAACCATTTGCACCAGCAGCGGAGGAAACAGGCTGACGCGGGTCATCGGCTCAGATAATCCCTCGCCGAGAAGTAACCGCTCATTGACTTTATTCAAGGCATCCCGGAAAATTATATTGGTGGTAGCGTGAGGTAACAACTCCATTGACTCTTGTAAGTGCAGCCCGGCACCTATCATCACAGAGAGCGTTCTGGAGAAACGCCCTAATTCTGACAGAAGAGCCGGTGGCCCGATAAGCGGCATGCTGAGCCGCAAGCGGTCCAGCACCCGTTTCCCGGAAGGTCGTTTTGTCATCCAGAGCCCTACGACAAATAGTATGACCCCACCGACGATAAAGTAAAGGGTATAGTTCTGGAATATCTCGGTAACGGCAATGAGTATCTTGGTAGGCAAAGGTAAATCCACATTCATCGCGGTAAACATACCCATCATCTGGGGCATCACCACGGCAACCAGCACGATGACCACGACCACACCAGCGGAGAGGACCATTACCGGGTAAGTCAGTGCCTTCTTTACCCTCTGTGTCAGTGCCTGGTGACGTTCTATATAATCGGCCATCTGGTGCAAAACAGCTTCCAGATTACCCGTCTCCTCGCCAACGGCGATTGACCGACAGTAAATCTCATCGAAAGCCTTCGGGTGCTTGGTTACAGCCTGAGAAAATGAGCTGCCGGAACGAAGATCATTGATGATGCTTCCCAAAATGATATTAAAGGCGCGGCTGCTGGCTACCTGCCCCTGCAGGACTTCCATAGCAGGCAGCAGTGAAATGCCGGAACGCAGTAACGTGGCCATCTGGCGTGAGAAAACGACCACGTCACGGGGCTTTACGCGGAAGAAAGTGGGGAAAGCCTCTTCCAGGCTGAACATAGATGGCGCGATTTCAACATGCTCGGGAATGTATCCCTGGGCAACGAGGAGACGCTCCGCAGCTATCTCGCTGGTCGCCTTGATACTGCCCTTTACCGGATTACCCTGTCTGGTGGTAGCTACATAGCGAAAGGTACTTTCTTTCTGTTTTCTGGGCGCCTTATCCATCCCCGCCATTGTTCCTCCCTAGCTGATCGAGAAAACGTTGCGCAGAATCTCGAAAGGAGTGGTAACTCCTGCCTTTACTTTCACCATTCCGTCATGCCACAGTGAGGCCGTGCCTTCTTTCAGGGCCTGATTGCGTATCTCAGTGGAATCAGTGCCTCTGGCAATCATCCTGCGAATGGTCTCACTGGCTACCAGTGCTTCAAAGATGCCAGTACGACCCAGATAGCCCGTGCCAGCACAGAAACTACAGCCAACGCCAACAATAAATTCGGAGCGTTTTTCCCCCATTTCCTCTTCATAAGCTTCCCGCTCATCCGGGGCTACCTCGGACGGTTGTGAACAGTACGGGCAGACGCGCCGCACCATTCTCTGGGCAACGACCCCGATTAACGCCGAGGCAATAAGGAATGGCTCAATACCAAGGTCAAGCATCCGGATAATGGTGCTCACGGTATCATTAGCGTGGACGGAAGATAAAACCAGGTGGCCGGTAAGCGCTGCCTGGGTAGAAATCTGCGCCGTCTCAGCATCGCGAATCTCACCGACCAGTATCACATCAGGGTCAAGCCGCATGGTGGCTCTCAGGCCAGTGGCAAAGGTGACGTTGGCTGCTGTATTAACCTGCATCTGATTGATATTGGAAAAATGATATTCCACCGGGTCTTCAATGGTGATAATCTTGCGCCCAACGGAGTCAAGCGTGTTTACCGAGGCATACTGTGTGGTGGTTTTGCCGGAACCGGTCGGACCGCTTATCAGTATCATGCCAAAAGGCGTCTTCAGCATCTTCAGGTATCTTTCCAGAATTTCCGGCATGAAACCGATTTCCGGCAAGGGCAAAAAGGCAAAGGCTTTGTCCAGTATTCTCAGCACCGCCATCTCCCCATATATAGTGTTGGAAGTGGCCACGCGGATATCCACCTCACGGTCACCCATGTCAAAGCTTATCTGGCCATCCTGAGAGCGGCGGCGCTCAGCGATGTTCAAGCCGGCCATGATTTTTAAACGGGAAAGCAGCGGCGCATGCACGCTTAGCGGCAGACCCATCACCTCATTTAAGATACCGTCAATCCGGTAGCGGACGCGCAGCCTTTCCTCCTGCGGCTCGACATGTACATCGGAGGCCCGGTCTCGCACCGCCTGCTTTATCAGCAGGTCGATAGCGCGCACTACCGGAGCCTGCGCGATTGCTTCCGGTGAAACCCGGGCTTCTCTCAGTCCTCCACCACCACGATACCGCGTGGGAATCTGGCTTAGCTGTTCCTCAAGTTCACCACCGATGCGATAGTTGAGGTCGATCATTTCCTGGATGTCCTGAGCCGTGCTGATAACCGGCTCAATCTTTTTCATGGTTATTGCAGTCAGGTCTTCAATCGCCTCAATGTCCTTAGGGTCTTCCATGGCGATTATAATAGTCCCGTCTTTCTGATCCACCGGGATTACGCCATATTTCCTGGCCACGGATTCAGGAATCAATTTCACCGCGTCGGCCTTTATGCTTTCTCTTCTCAGGTTGATGAACGGTATTCCCAGTTGCAGACTGGTAAAAAATGCCAGTTGCTGCTGGGTTACCATCCTCTGCTGAAGAAGGATGTGTTCTACTCTTTCGCCTGTCTTATGCTTCAGTTCCTCTATGCGCTGTAATTGCTCGTCGTTGAGGATTCCCGCTTCTATAAGAATACTAAGAAGGTCTTTTTTTACGCTTTTCGCCGGTGATTCCATTTGCCTCTCCTCACACCATACCTGAAAGTGATAATCAGATATCCTTCAACCTGTTGCTCTTCCTGATTATGGCGGGAATGCTATTAATCCTTCAGGGAAATGCTAATTCTCCGCATTCCTCTTCTATCCCTCACATGACCGTTTATATCGAGTCGCTCAGGTAAAACATCTGCCTCGGGCAGCCTGGAAGCGAGCTCCGAAATCAAAGGAATGGGCTTATCCAGCACTACGGTTATGGTGCTTCCCTTGTTCCAGGAACCTGTGGTGCGGACAAATTTTATTTCGGGTGTGGTCTGCAGGTAGTTATACAAATTGGCTACCATCGTTGGCTCAACCGGTACCTCAACGGATAAATCAACCTCTCCAGTATACAGCGACCGTTTTTCTTCCGTGGTGGCAGTCCTTCCGGGTTGTTTCTTGGGTGCTTTCCGTTCTTTCTTACCAGCCTTTTCCGGTTCTTCTTCGGCTACAGCCTCCCCGGCCAAAGTTTCCCCGGCCAGAACCTCCATGGCAGCGGTCCCTTCTTCCTGCGGGGCTGTTCCTTCAGCCACCGACTCCTCAGTTTTCTCCTGGATTTGAACCGCCTCTTCCTCTTTCAACGCGACCGCATCTTCTTCAGCAAGGACAGGCTCACCCGTTCTATCTTCGGCAACCGGTTCGCTTCCGGCAATTATTTCTTCCGCAACCTCTTCCTGAAGCGGCGCCTTACCACCATTTATCTTATCCGCCTCGTTCCTGGCCTCAGTAATGATTTTCGCCGCTTCCTGCCGGGCCTCCGCCACCACCTGCGTTTTCACGCTGTCAACAATCTGCTCGGCGCTACTAATCGCCGCCTTGATGATGGACCGGACAGAAGCCGCAGACGATGTGCCATGCTGCTCCACAAGGTCACCGGCCTGCTC
Source organism: uncultured Dehalococcoidia bacterium (assembly GCA_965603425.1). Lineage (GTDB taxonomy): Bacteria > Chloroflexota > Dehalococcoidia > Dehalococcoidales > RBG-16-60-22 > E44-bin89. Next base: position 10,062 of record CBFDCY010000010.1, read on the forward strand.
CGCCAGCCTTGCTCCGTTTACTTCATCCGCAATGGCTTCAGCCCCCCGTCTCTCTTCAACCTGCGCAGTGCCCGTACCCTTTTCTCCACGCTTTCGCCCAAGCAATTTAAACATGCCGTACTATCCCTCCGCTGTTTTCCCGGCTATGTTCCAATTCGTTTTACATAAGCAATATTAGTTCGCCAGACACCAAATTGTCAAGTATCGGCCGCCTGCCCATCGTTGTCAACGTTGCTTTACATACGGATTCAGAGTTATGGCAGTATCCGTCCTCAAAACCATTTACATAGTGTCTGACCGCGGTTAATTAGCCATTACAATCTCGTTGCAGATGCGCTAAAATATACTGTCTGATTGCAGATTAAGGCATTGTCGATACTGTTGCCGGTAGAGACGGGCCCCGGTTCACATTTGAAAAGATAACGCTTTTACGTTATAAATATAAGAGTATATTGCCATTATGATGAAAAGAAGGGTGTAGACTTGTCCAAGAAAAAACCGGAGAAACCACAGCATATACTGACGCCGCGACAGATGTCACGCTGGGAGCGGCAGAAAAAACGACAGCGCATAATCCTGGCGACGGGCATCTTCGTTATCGTTCTGGCGCTTGCTGTCGTGGGCGTTGGCTGGTATCTCGGCCAGTACAAACCAATGCGAGAGACGGTCATCAAGGTGAATGGCACTGAGTTCGCCATGGATTATTATGTGGAAATGCTGAAACTGGAAGGCGCTTATCATTCGGTACCAGACCTCTCATATGTTGCCGATAGCGCCCTGCAAAATATACAGCGCAATGAACTCCTCAGACAGGGCGCTCTGGAACTGGGGTTCAGCATCGCCGACGAAGAAGTTGTAAAGGAAATCAGAGAAAACGACCTGCCTGATAAAGAGGCCTATCGTGACCTGATCAGGCAGCAGCTGCTAACCGACCGCTTGCTGGACGCACATTTTGACGCCCAGGTACCCCTGTTTGCCGAACAGAGGCAGGTCATGGCAATGATGCTGGAGAGCGAGTCACAGGCTCTGGACATCAGGAGCCGGCTGGAAGATGGAGAAGACTTTAGCGAACTTGCCGAAGAGTTGAGCCTTGAGCCGTTTTCCAGAAATAAAGGGGGTGACCTGGGCTGGGTACCCGAGATTATTCTGCAAGAGATGCTGCAGACTTCGATTGTCGATGATATTTTCAGTCACAGGGTGGGGGAATTGAGCCAGCCAATTTATGATGACGAAGCCCAGAAATGGGTCGGCTACTGGCTGGTAGAGGTTCTGGAGAGAGACGAAGATGAAGAGGAGGCCCATATCCAGATAATGCTGCTGGGCAGCGAAGGTGAAGCGCAGGATATCAAAAGCGAACTGGAAACCGGCATAGAGTGGGGTCCCCTGGCGATAGAACATTCCCAGATGAAAGGCGTTGCGGAGAACAAAGGGGAATGGTTGGTATCACCGGGCGAGATGAATGCACTGGTCGATGCGTATTCCTTTGACCCGGAAACGGAACCGGGCGCGGTAAGCGAGCCTCTGCGTGATGAAACGGTAACGACCACGGGCGGTTACTGGCTGATAGAGATCCCTGACCAAGATGCCGATAGACGCATCGATACCGAATACAGGGACTACCTGAAGGCCAAAGCCTTTGATGAGTGGATGGCGGCACTGGTAGACGATGAGGGCAACGAAATCGTAAACTACCTTGATGCTGAGAAAAAAACCTGGGCGATTGAGCAGGCATCCAGAGGCTGAAACAAGTAGCGAGGTGAGAGGTGGCATGGAAAAGAGAAGCATTGGCATCGGCCTGATGGGACTGGGAATAATCGGGGGGCAGGTGGCCAGGGTCCTGACGGAAAAAGCGGACATGCTCGCCGACCAGGCCGGTTGCTCCCTGGTCCTGCGCAAGGTAAAGGTGCTGCCCGAAGACCTGAAGAGGCCGCTGGCCAAAGAAATACCCCCCGCCCTTTTCACCACGGACGATGACGAATTTTTCAATGAACCGGGCATCGACATTATGGTGGAGGCAATCGGTGGTGAGAACCCGGCCCGGGATTTTCTGAAGCGGTCAATCACCAGCGGCAGGTACGTGGTAACCTCGAACAAGGAAGTCATTGCCAAGCACGGTGCCGAACTGCAGGCACTGGCCCAGCAGCACGGGGTTGGACTGCGCTACGAGGCCAGCGTTGGCGGCGGCATCCCGCTGATTACGCCGTTCAAGCATGACCTGGTGGCCAATGATATAACCGGCATTTACGCCATCATCAACGGGACGACCAATTACATCCTCACCCGCATGGCGCGTGAAGGCATCGACTTCCCCACGGCACTCAAGAGCGCCCAGGAGCTGGGCTACGCCGAGGCCAATCCCGTCAATGACATTGAGGGCATTGACGCCAATTACAAGCTGGCCATCATGGCCTCACTGGCCTTTCAGACCGTGGTCAAGCCGGAAGATATTTACCGGGAAGGTATTTCCCGTATTGGCAGTCGCGATTTCCGCTATGCCCGGGAACTGGGCTTTGCCATCAAACTCCTGGCCATTGCCAAACGCGTTGATAACTCCATTGAAGTCCGGGTACACCCGGTTTTCATCTCGGAGGACTCGCTTCTGGCCAAGGTCGACGGCGTCTACAACGGCATCCTGGTGGAAGGCGACCTCATCGGCAAGGTGCTTTTCTACGGGCAGGGTGCCGGTCCACTGGCCACCAGCAGCGCCGTGGTCGCCGATATCGTAGCCTCGGCACAGGATATCACCTCCGGCGTGGGCAACCGGCTGAAGTGGAAACCGGAGTCAGGAAAACGGCTCAAGCCCATGGATGAGATTGAGACCCAGTACTATCTCCGGCTGAGCTGCGCCGACCGTCCCGGCGTGCTGGCCCAGATTTCAAAAATACTGGGTGATAACATGATAAGCATCGCCTCGGCGATTCAGAAGGAAGCAGATGATACCGCCCAGACCGCGGAAATCGTCCTGACCACCCACCCATCGACCGAAAAAGCGATGCAGCAGGCTTTGCATCAGATTGAACAACTCGAGGTGACCAGGGAGATAAGCAACTTCATCCGCGTGGAAGAAATTTAGCCGATATTCAAATCAGAGGTTCCGTTCGATGGTGAAAACAGGCGTCCTCTACAAATACAAAGACTTCCTCCCCGTTACTCCCAAAACACCGCTCTTTTCTCTGGGGGAAGGAGATACTCCGCTCGTCAGGTGCGACCCGCTGGCGAAGGAAATCGGCTGTGGGGAGCTTTACTTCAAACTGGAAGGTTGCAATCCCACCGGCTCATTCAAGGACCGGGGTATGGTCGTGGCCGTAGCCAAGGCAATGGAAGAGAAGAGCCAGGCTATCATGTGCGCCTCCACAGGAAATACCAGCGCCTCCGCCGCTGCCTACGCTGCCTACTGCGGCCTGACGGCAATCATCGTTGTGCCCGAGGGCAAAATCGCCCTCGGCAAGCTGGCGCAGGCGATTGTCTACGGTGCCAAAATCCTGACCATCGACGGCAATTTTGACCAGGCGCTGCAGATTGTACGCGAGCTTACCGATAAGCACCCGGTCACACTGGTGAACTCAGTTAACCCTCATCGCATCGAAGGGCAGAAGACGGCTTCTTTTGAAATCATTGATATACTGGGCGATGCCCCCGACTACCTGTTCATTCCCGTAGGCAATGCCGGTAACATCACGGCTTACTGGAAGGGTTTCAAGGAATACCAGGAACTCGGGAAGGCCAGTCGAAAGCCAGTGCTGATGGGATTCCAGGCGGAAGGTGCCGCGCCCATCGTTCACGGCCATCCCATTGAAAAGCCGGAAACGGTGGCCACGGCGATACGCATCGGCAACCCGGCCAGCTGGCAGAAAGCGGTGGCCGCGCGCGATGAGTCCGGTGGCATCATCGACACGGTCAGCGATGCGGAAATCCTGGCCGCGCAAAAGCTTCTCTCCACCAGGGCCGGCATATTTGGCGAGCCGGCATCGGCGGCTTCCATGGCCGGGCTGGTCAAGCTTTCCAGGCAGGGAAGGGGTTTTTCCGGGAAAAGGATTGTCTGCGTAATCACCGGCACCGGGCTGAAAGATACCGATACCGCCCTGAAAGACGCCCCGCCCTTCCTCCATCTGCCGCCGGATATCGCGGAGGTGGAAAAGGCGCTGGGCTGGGGATAACCAACTCGTTTCAGGAGGCGATGATGTTTGACGAGGCCAAAATCAGAAAGGCGATTAGCGACATTATAGAAGCCATAGGGGAAGACCCGAAGCGAGAAGGTCTACTAGGTACGCCTGAACGCGTCGCCGAGATGTATGCCGAGCTTTTCGGCGGTATGAAACAGGACCCGCGGGAGGAGCTGAAAGTCGGGTTTGAGCTCGGCCACCGCGAGATGGTGGTGCTGCGGGATATCCCGTTTTACTCGATGTGCGAGCACCATCTTCTGCCCTTCTACGGCGTCGCCCACATCGGCTATATCCCCAATGAAGAAGGCAGAATCGTCGGCATCAGCAAGCTGGCCCGCGTGGTGGAGGTAATCTCCAGACGACCCCAGCTTCAGGAGAGAATGACCACTGAGATTGCCGATGTCATTATGGAGGCCATTAAACCGGCAGGGGTGGCGGTGGTTATTCAGGCAGAGCACCTCTGCATGATTATGCGCGGCATCAAGAAACCGGGCGCCAACGTCGTTACGTCAGCCATCAGGGGTATCTTCAGTCGCAAAGCGGCCAGCCGGGCGGAGTTTTTCTCCATAATTCAGGGGAAGCATGGTTCGCTACCTTAGATATCCAGGTTGCGCACGCTCTTGGCGTGTGCCTGAATGAACGCCTTGCGCGGCGGGACCTCCCCACCCATCAGCACGTGGAAAATGCGGTCTGCCTCCACGCCATCCTCAACACTCACTCCCAGCAAAGTGCGGGTATCCGGGTTCATGGTCGTCTCCCAGAGCTGCTCGGGGGTCATCTCACCCAGACCCTTATAGCGCTGCACCTCAACCTTCCTGGCGCCCTTCAATTCCCGCATTGTATCTTCCTTCTGCTGTTCTGAATAGACCCATCGCTGGTCTTTTGCCGCCTTTAAACGGTAGAGGGGCGGCTGGGCAATGTAGAGATGCCCCTCACCGATGAGTCTGGGCATGTGGCGGAAAAAGAAGGTGAGCAGCAGCGTGCGTATGTGCGAGCCGTCCACGTCGGCATCAGTCATCAGGATGACGCGATGGTAGCGGAGCCTGGTAGCGTCAAAGTCATCGTCAATGCCTGCCCCCAGGGCGGTGATGATAATGCGGATTTCCTCGCTGGCGAGCATTTTATCCGGCGGAGCCTTTTCTACGTTTAAAATCTTGCCGCGCAGCGGCAGTATCGCCTGGAAGCGGCGGTTCCGTCCCTGCTTGGCCGAACCACCGGCGGAATCACCCTCCACCAGGTACACTTCACAGTGGGCGGGATTTTTCTCCGAGCAGTCCGCCAGCTTACCGGGTAGCGTGCCGGTATCAAGGCTGCTCTTCCTGATGATTAAATCGCGGGCTTTGCGAGCGGCTTCCCGTGCCCTGGCAGAGGTCGCGCACTTATCAATTATCCTTTTCGCTTCGTCCGGGTGCTCTTCAAGGTAGCCGGAAAGCCCTTCCCCAACCACGCTCTCCACATGGCTCTTGACTTCAATGTTGCCCAGTTTGCCCTTGGTCTGGCCTTCAAACTGTGGCTCGCGTATCTTGACACTGATGATAGCGGTCAGCCCCTCCCGGACATCCTCCCCGGTCAGGTTCGGCTCGCCGTCCTTTACCAGCTTGTTCTTGTGAGCGTAGTCGTTCAGCACCCGGGTCAGCGCCGAGCGGAAGCCGGTGAGGTGAGTGCCACCGTCAACGGTATTGACGCAGTTGGCAAAGCTGAAAACCGCCTCGGTGAAGCCGTCATTGTACTGGAGCGCCGCCTCGGCAACGGTGCTGTTTACCTCTTTGGTAATGTATATCGGGTGAGGATGGCGAACGGCCCGGCCCCGGTTCAGGTGGCGTACAAAGCTGGTAATACCGCCCTCAAAATAAAAAGTCTGCTCGCGGTCTCCCTTTTCTTCTTTGAGGCTAATTTCCAGGCCCTTGTTCAGAAAGGCCATCTCTCGTATACGCTCGCTGAGGATGTCAAAATCGTATTCAGCTGTGCCGAATATCTCCTCATCGGCGTAAAAGGTGATGGTGGTGCCGGTTTCACCGGCCTTATCGATTTCCGTCAGCGGGCCCTGCGGTATGCCCTGCCGGTACTCCTGCTGATACTCCTTACCGTCGCGCCGCACGTTGCAGCAGACATAGGAGGAGAGGGCGTTGACCACCGAAGCTCCCACGCCATGCAGGCCGCCGGAAACCTGATAAATGCGACCCCCGAACTTGGCCCCGGCGTGCAGCACGGTCATCACCGTCTCCAGAGCGGAGACCTCCGTCGAGGGATGAATGTCCACGGGTATGCCGCGGCCGTTGTCCTCCACGATAACGCCGCCGTCCTCCTTGAGAGTGACCAGGACCTTGTCGCAGCAGCCAGCCATGGCCTCATCGATGCTGTTATAGGTTATCTCATAGACGAGGTGATGCAGGCCGCGCTGGTCGGTGCTGCCAATATACATGCCGGGCCGGCGGCGCACCGCCTCCCTTCCCCCCAGTACCTGAATGTCCTCGGCGGTGTA
>CBFDCY010000011.1:0-16207 GCA_965603425.1 uncultured Dehalococcoidia bacterium
ATGATATAATTACGTAATTGTATCCCCGGATATGACAGAGCAGAAGCGGTTTATCGCCGTCATCGGTGGCAGCGACTGCACGCCAGAGGAATCTAGGCTGGCGGAAGAGGTTGGGCGTGGGCTGGCCAGAAGTGGCGCTGTCCTTATCTGCGGGGGGCTGGGTGGCGTCATGGAAGCCGCCTGCAAAGGGGCCAGTGCCGAGGGCGGATTGACCGTTGGCATCCTGCCTGGCGGCAGTCGGCAGGCAGCAAATCCATTCGTAAATATCCCGATCGCAACCAATCTGGGTGAAACGAGGAATATTATCGTGGTCAAGAGCGCTGAAGCAATTATAGCCATCGGCGGCGGTTATGGCACCCTGTCCGAGCTCGGCCACGCACTGCGCAACGGCACGCCGGTCGTTGGCTTGAATACTTGGTCGCTGTCACGAAACGAGCGACCGGATAACTCGATTGTTCCTGCCCATAATCCGGCGGATGCGGTAAACAAAGCACTTGGTATGATAAATAACTGACTTTGGGGAAAGAGCATGACTAAGGGAGCAACCGTCAAACAGGTAAAAGGCAGAGAAGTCCTGGATTCAAGGGGTAACCCAACCGTGGCAGTAGAGGTGGCGCTTTCGGAAGGAACGGTTGGTCAGGCTGCCGTCCCATCGGGAGCCAGTACCGGCACCTACGAAGCGGTGGAGCTTCGCGACGGGGATAAGAAAAGATACGGTGGCAAGGGTGTCCTTCAGGCGGTAAAACATATTAATGAGCAAATCGCACCCGCCATTAAAGGGATGGCCGCCACCGACCAGGAAGCTATCGACCGCAAATTGATTGAGCTTGATGGCACCGATAATAAATCGCGTCTTGGCGCCAATGCCATCCTGGGAACATCGCTGGCGGTGGCCCGTGCCGCAGCGAACTCACTGAATATGCCGCTCTATCGCTACCTTGGCCAGGCCAATGAGCAGACCCTGCCGGTGCCATTGCTGAATATTTTAAACGGCGGCAGACACGCCGCCAACTCCACCGATTTCCAGGAATTCATGGTCGTGCCCGCCGGTGCTACCAGCTTCAGTCAGTCGTTGCAGATGGGCACCGAGGTTTACCATTCGCTGAAGAAAGTCCTGAAAGACACGGGGCTCAGCACAAATGTCGGTGACGAAGGCGGCTTTGCCCCCCCTCTCCCCTCCAATAAGGAGGCTATCGAAGCTGTCCTGTCTGCAATTGAGCAAGCAGGCTATCAGCCCGGTCGCGATTGTTTCATCGCTCTCGACCCGGCCGCCAGTGAATTCTACAAGGATGGCAGGTATGTGCTGGAACGCGAGGGTACCAGGCTCACTTCTGCAGAAATGGTAGAATTTTATGTCAAATGGATATCCGCCTACCCGATTATCAGCATCGAAGATGGCATGGCCGAGGACGATTGGGACGGCTGGAAGCTTATCACCGAAAAAATGGGCGATAAAGTACAGCTGGTCGGCGACGACCTCTACACCACAAATGTCAGTCGACTGAATCGAGGTATTGAGACTAAAGCTTCCAACTCCATTCTCATCAAGCTCAACCAGATAGGCACCCTCACAGAAACGATATCAGCTATCAGGATGGCACAGGAAGCTGGCTGGACGGCAATCGTCAGCCACCGTTCCGGCGAGACCGAAGATACCACCATCGCCGACCTGGCGGTCGGCCTCAATGCGGGGCAGATTAAGTCCGGCGCCCCCTGCCGCTCCGAGCGCACCGCCAAATATAACCGCCTCCTCAATATAGAAGACGAGCTTGGGCAGGCAGCCCATTTTGCCGGAATGGGAGCATTCACCAGTTTGAAGCTGGGTTAACAATATTATTTTATTAAACTAGCAAGGCGGGAAAGACAAGATGACAACTAAAGTCGGAATCAACGGTTTCGGTCGCATCGGCCGGCTGACCCTGCGCACCATTAACCAGTACCATAAAGATGAACTGGAAGTTGCCGCCATCAATGACCTCACCAATACGGCCACCAACGCCCACCTGTTGAAATGGGACAGCACCTACGGACCTTATCCGGGCAGCGTGGCTGCCAGCGATGACGCCATCACCGTAAATGGCCACAAAGTGAAGGTTTTCTCGGAAAAAGACCCTGCCAGCATACCCTGGCGCGACTGCGGGGTTGACATCGTCATTGAGTCTACCGGTCTATTCACCGACGCCGCCAAAGCCTCTGCCCATCTCAAGGGCGGCGCTAAAAAGGTGCTCATCTCCGCACCGGCCAAGAACGAGGATGTCACCATCGTCCTCGGTGTTAACGAGGCAAAATATGACCCGAAGAAACACACCGTCATATCCAACGCCTCCTGCACCACTAACGGCATCGCCCCGGTGGCCAAGGTACTCCACGATAGCTTCGGCGTGGACAAAGGGCTTATGACCACAATTCACGCCTACACCAATGACCAGAAAATCCAGGACATGGTGCACGATGACCTGCGCCGGGCACGCGCCGCTGCAGTGAACATCATCCCCACCACCACCGGTGCCGCCCATGCCGTTACCCTGGTCATCCCTGACCTTGAGGGCAGGCTGCACGGCATGGCCTTTCGCGTCCCGGTAGTCACCGTCTCGGTCATCGACTTTGTCGCCGAACTAAAGCAGGAGATAACTGTCGAGCAGGTCAATCAGGCGTTCAAATCAGCCGCCGAAGGTCCTCTCGCCGGCATTATGGAATACTGTGAGGAGCCACTGGTCAGCATGGACTTCAAGGGCAACCCGGCCAGCACCATCGTTGATGCCTTGAGCACCATGGTCATCGGCGGCAATATGGTCAAGGTCCTTGCTTGGTACGACAACGAGTGGGGCTACAGTTGCCGCCTGGCTGACCTCACTGCCTTTATCGCGGGCAAGGGACTATAATAAAACGAGTCAGAGACATCAAAATCTATTGACCATCGGTATTGCGAAAAGGAATGAACCGTTACCGTACCTCTAAACAGAGGAGGGAATTACTTTCGGGGGAGGACTTTTTTCTACCCCGTAGATGCTCCGATTGCTTATTCAATTTGCCTCAATCGTAAATTTTAGAGAAAACCAGCATTGACATTGCGTGGAAATAATGCCTACAATAACACAAATTAAAATGACAAGGTAAATAATGAAAATAATTGTAGTTGGTTTTGGACAGTGCGGTGGCCGGATTGCCGATGAATTTGCCCGATTAAACCGTAGAGCGCACGTTCAACGTGGTATCGATATCATCGCCAACGCTTCTGCGGTCAATACTGATGTTGCCGACCTCAGTGGCCTGACCGGAATCAAGCCGGATTACCAGCATCGCATTCTCATTGGTGGCCGAAAGACGGGCGGACATGGCGTCGGTAAAATTAACGAACTGGGTGCCGAGATCGCCAAAGAAGACGGCGATAAGATAATTGAAACGATAAGATCCGGCAAGCGCTTCGTTGAAGCAGATGCCTTTCTGCTAGTCGCGGGCGCGGCCGGGGGTACCGGGTCCGGCGCACTTCCCGTTATCACTCAGCTTATAAAAGAGCGCTACGTGGATAAACCGGTGTACAATCTCGTAGTACTACCTTTCGAGCATGAGGAGTCCACCGAGGAAAGGACCATATACAATGCCGCCACCTGTCTGAAATCAGCCTATCTGGTTGCTGATGCGGTATTCCTGGTTGATAACCAGAGATACGTGATGAAAGACGCGTCACTTAGAAGCAATTTGTCCAAAATTAACGCCCTGATTGCGGAACCATTTTACAATTTGCTCTGCGCCGGTGAGGAAAAAAAGCCCCAGTACATCGGGGCTAAGATTCTTGATGCCGGCGACATTATACAGACGCTGACCGGATGGACCACGATTGGCTACGGACGGTCTGAAATCTCGCTGGGCAAGAAACTCCTGGCCCGGACACGCGATTTCAGGAACAAGGCCTCCGAAGCCCAAAAAGGAACCCAGGCCATGGACCAGGCAATAACCGGTCTTTCCCTCAAGGTCAATCCCGTTGATTCAAAGAGAGCCCTTTACCTTGTTTCCGCTCCACCCAATGAAATGAATGTTGACCTTATCAAGGAACTCGGTACGTACCTCAAGAGCCTTACCCCTGAGGCAGTTATCAGAAGTGGTGATTACCCGAGAGAAAAAGGAGCGCTCGATATCACCGTCATCCTATCGGAACTCAGCGACGTGGAGAAGGTGAGGAGCTACTTCACCAAGACTATCAGCCTCATCACCGCACTGAAAAAGAGACAGGAAGGAATCGAGGACAAGTACCGGGGAATAGAAGTCACCCTCAAAGATATCCCGTCTCTAATCTAACTAAAACACTACCAATTACACACAAATGTATCAGCCAAGCTAAGAGGTACTCAGATTGCCATATCGCCGTACTTATCTTGATAACTTAGCGTATATATTCCAGGCCTGATCCACAGTTTCCTCGCGGAGCTGCCAAGCCTGTGCAAGTGCTTCTTCTCTCTTTTTTGAGGCTTCTTCTATACGTGCCGCGCATTCCTTATCCATCTGGTCTTTCGTCTTCTTGTACGCCCTCTCTGCCTGAGAGACCGTATCGTCACACGCTTTAGCTGCGGCCGTCACAGCCTCGTCACGTGCTTGCATTGCCTCTTTAATAGCCTCGCTACAGGATTTCTCCGCCTGTTGCTCAGCACGTTTGTAGGCCCTGGCAATTTGTTGTTCATTTGTCCTGTAGGCACTGGCCACCTGCCGCTGCGCATCCATGAAAGCAGCGTAAGCCTTCTCGGCCTGTCCTAGCACCTCTTCAAGTGGCCTCGCCGGTTGCTCTTGTTCTTCTACTTCTGCACTCATCTGTTCAACTTCTTCAGAAACGGCTTCAGCCGTTTCCTCGACTACTTCTTCGGTTTCCTCATCGACCTTCTTGGCCTGTTCCTTTGGGTTCGCCATCAAGTACCTCCTGCATTGATATTACTGATACACGGATGTGTGATTGGTTTCTGTATAATTTATCTTTCGGCTTCATCTTCCTCCACAACATCATCTCCGCTGTCCTGTTCGTTTTTCTTGGTTTCGTACATCTTGGCCAGAAAGTTCAAACGGGCCTCTATCTTCTCCTTCTTTTTGCCAGCTCCTGCCTTTGGTTTGCTCTTGACATTGGATTCTTTGGCCTTGCCAATCGCCTGGGCAAAGGCCTTGAGCGTTGCCTCGGCAGTCTCTTCATCAGTTTCGGCCACCACCTCAGCAACCTCGTCTTCTTCATGAGATTCTACTGTTTCTCCGACGGCTGCTTCAAAAGCTTTGAGCGACTTCTCTGCTGCCTCCGCCACTTCCTTGCCAGCTCCCTCAACGCGAAGTATGGTCTGCTCGAAAGCCTTTATTGCCGCTTCTGCTGCCTCCTTGGTAACCCGCGTTGCCTCCGCAGTTGCTTCTCTGGCCGCATTTATTGTGGCCTCAGTAGCTTCTTTAGCTGCTTTCGCTGATTCAGCAGAAGTCTCCTTTGTCTCCTGACCTATCGTCTCAGCCCGACTTATCGCTTCTTCAAAAGCTTTCACCGAAGTTTCAGCCGCCTCTCTGGCGGCTCTGGTGGCCACTCTGGTAGCTTCTTTAACCGCTTTCACCGATTCATCAGCCGTATCTTTGGTTTCCTTGCCGATTGCTTCCGCCCGGCTTATCGCTTCCTGAGAGGCTCTGGTCGCCGTCTCCCCCGCCTCTTGGGCAATGCGCATTGCTTCATCAATCGCTTCCTGAGCCGCTTGCGCAGCCGCTTCGTTGGCCTCTCTGGCCTCCCGCCCGATTTCCTCAGCTCGACTCATTGCCTCTTGCGATGCAGTGGTTGATGCCTCAGAAGCTTCCTGAGCCGCCTTAATCGTCGCCTCAGCAGCTTCCCGGCTTGCATTAGCCGAAACGTCGGCTGTATCACTGGCTTCCTGGCTAACCTGTTCTATTCGGCTAATCGCTTCTTCTGAAGCTCTGGCTGATATCTCAGCCCTCTCCTGCGTGGTACTGACCGCTTCTCCGGCCTTTTCTAATGTTTCTCTACTCATCACATCAACACGGTCAAGCGCTTCCTGAAAGGTCTTAATCAGTTCGTCATGCGCTGCTTCTATCTCATTTCTGATTTCTTCCATCCGACTGGTCGCTTCCTGAGACTCCCTGGACGATGCTTCAACCCCTTCTCTGGAAGCACTGATGGCAGCATCTACAGCCGCTCTGGTAGCCCTAGTAGCGGTCTCTATTGAGGCCTTGGTTTCCTTGTTTATTACCTCGGCCCTGACTATTGCTTCCTGTGAAGCCCGGCTGGAATTATCTGCTGCCAGCTTCATGTCCTTGCTTATTGACTCAGCACGGATGATTGCTTCTTGCGAACCTCTCAAAGACGCCTCGGCGAGCCCTTTGGCCTCGGTGCTTATTCTCTCTGCCCTGAGTGCTACTTCCTGAGCTGTTTTCGATGCCGCCTCAGCTGTTTCCCTGGTCACCCGGCTGACTCTTTCTGCCTTGGTGGCAGCATCTCTGGCTTCCTTTGTCGACGCCTCGGCGGCTTCTCTGGCATCACGACTGGCTTTATCTGCCCTGTTGTAAGCCTCCCTGGCTGCCTTGATGGATTCCCCGGTCACTTCCTTGGCAATCCGACCGGCTTCTTCCGCTTTATCAATTTCTTCTTTGGCGGCCCTGGATGCAGACTCGGCGACTTCTTTGGCTTCACTGCTTATTTCGCTGACCCGATTCAACCCCTCTTCCGAAGAAGCGTATGCCGTTTCCGCTGCCTCCATAGCCTCCTTGCTTATCTCTTCAGCGCGACTGATGGCTTCCTGGAAACGCTTGGTGATTGCTTTGGCAGCTTCCTTGGGGGTACGAGCAGTTTCCTCAGCTCGTTTTATCGCCTCCTCATATGATTTGATAGCAGCCCCGGTGCTTTCCTTGACCTCACGGTTTATCTCTTCCGCACGCCGTATCGCCTCCTCGACTGCCCTGGCAGATGCATCAGCGGCCTCTTTCGCCTCCAAGCTGATCTGTTCCGCACGTCTAATCGCCCGCTGGGAAGCTTTGGAAGTCGCCTCTGCCGCCTCCATCGCCGCGCGGCTTAGCTGCTCGGCACGGTCGACAGCCTTCTCAAGGCCGCCTATATCATGCCCAGCGCTCTCTAATATTTCGTCTGGTGGTGCCTCTCTCGCCATTAATCCCACACCCGATTGTTTTACCCAATTCTAATATAGGTATTCTCTTTTTTCAATGTTTTTTTTGTAAATAGGCAAGCCTTCTCAATAAAAAAAAGCTCATTCTCACGTCCAATTCACCTTCTTTTTTATCAACCATGACATTATTACTAGGTACCTTATTACCAGAAATATACAAGCCGTTTGGAGAGTAATTGATTGACATTGTACTAGAAGTGTGTTTAAAATAACTAAAATCTACAAATATATTTAGAGGTGAGCTATGAAACTAGTCGTTGTAGGTTTCGGACAGTGTGGTGGTCGAGTTGCGGATGAGTTCGCCCGGTTGAACAAGAAAGCAAAAAGCTCGCGTGGCATTGAGATAGTTACCGGCTGCTATGCGGTCAACGCTGATGCGGCTGACCTGAGTGGGCTGACAAACATTCATAAGGACTACCAGCACAGAATCCTTATTGGGAGTCGTAAGACCGGTGGCCACGGTGTGGGCAAAATCAATGAACTCGGTGCTGAAATCGCTCGAGAGGATGGCGACAAGGTCATTGACGCGATCAGAACCACGAAACGGTTCTTTGAGACGGATGCATTCCTTTTTATTGCCAGTGCCGCCGGTGGCACTGGCTCCGGGGCAGTATCGGTGGTGACACAGCAAATAAAAGAGCGCTATGCTGATAAGCCCATTTACGACCTCATTGTTTTGCCCTTTGAGCATGAGGAAACGACCGAGGACAGGACCGTCTACAATACAGCCACCTGCCTCAAATCATGTTACTCCGTGGCTGATGCCGTATTTCTGGTAGACAACCAGAGATTTGTCCGCAAGGATTCTTCCATAAAAGGCAATATCTCCAAAATCAATGCCATGATTGCGGAGCCCTTCTACAACATGCTCTGCGCCGGCGAGGAAAAGAAGGCCAAGTACATCGCCACGAAGGTGCTTGATGCCGGCGATATCATCCAGACCCTGACCGGCTGGACGGTAATCGGATACGGCAAGTCTGATATACCTCTGATAAGGTTCCGCCGGGAATCAAGGCGTGATTTCAGAGCCAAAGGCGATGAAACCCTCAAAGGCGTACAGGCCATGGACGAGGCTATAAGCGAGCTATCGCTCAAGTGTAATCCCGTGGACTCCAAGCGAGCCCTGTACCTCATCTCTGCACCAGGCAAAGAGATGAACATGGACATGGTCAAGGCCCTCGGCGATTACATGAGGGACATTGCTCCGGAAGCTCTTATCAGAAACGGAGATTATCCACGGGAGAGAGGCATGCTCGATGTTACGGTAATCATGTCCGAGCTGAGTGATGTGGAAAAGGTAAGGAACTACTATAGCCAGTCCACGCAGCTTATCCCCGAATTCAAGAAGCGGCAGGAAGAAACCGAGATCAAACTGAGAGCCATCGAAGATTCCTCCAAAGATATACCCAGCCTCCTCTCCTGAAACAATTTAGTCCGGCGAGCCAGCTTTACAACGGGAAGATTGGTGAATCCAACGTGGTAAAGCTGGCTTTTATTTATATTTCTAAAGCGTACCGGTCAAACGTTGAATCACCGGTTCTGAATGCCCAAAACCCGCCTGCAGGCGGATACCAGCCGCCTAGAAACGCCACCGTAGATAGGTTATAATAAATAAAATGGCTTCCCAGGTTTTTTATCGCCGGTGGCGTCCGCAGACCCTGGCCGACGTGGTCGGCCAGGAACAGGCAACCAAGACGCTGCAAAACGCCCTGAGTAGCAGCCATGTTTCTCATGCCTATCTTTTCTGTGGTCCACGCGGTACCGGCAAGACCAGCACCGGCCGCATTCTTGCCAAGGCAGTCAACTGCCTCACCACTGAAGGCAAGGGCGAACCCTGCAATACCTGCGAAAGGTGTCAGGCAATCACCGAAGGCAGAGCTCTGGATGTCATTGAAATTGACGCCGCCAGCAACACCGGCGTGGATAATATCCGCGACCTCAGAGAAAGGGTTAATTACGCTCCGAACGAAGCGCGGTACAAGGTCTACATCATTGACGAAGTTCACATGCTGAGTACCAGTGCCTCGAACGCTCTGCTGAAAACCCTCGAAGAGCCGCCGCCGCATGCCATCTTCGTCCTCGCCACTACTGAAATTCACAAAGTCCTCCCCACCATCATGTCACGCTGCCAGCGCTTTGATTTCAGGCGCATTTCCCAGGCCGACATGGTGACCAAATTGACCCATATCAGCAGGAAAGAGGCCATTAAGATAGAGCCAGAAGCACTGCGGCTCATCGCCAGGGCCGCCACCGGCAGCCTGCGAGACGCCGAAAATCTGCTGGAACAGCTGACGACCTACTACGGTAAAAAAGTCACCCTGCAACAGGTTCAGACAATCCTGGGTATTACCGGCGACTGGCGCGCCAAAGAAATGGTAAAACACATCGTCGACAATGATATTACCAACGGCATATCGACCTTAAACAGCATCAGCAATGATGGCCTCGACCTGCGTCAGTTCGCTCGTGAACTGGTGGAATACCTCAGGGCACTGCTGCTGGTGAAAACCGGTACCGCCGAATCAATAGACCTGCCCGCCGAGGATATTGCCGAGTTAAAGGAACTGGCCAGCAACACTTCCCTCCCTCAAATATTAAAAGCGGTCAAGCTTTTCGGACAGCTCGACCTCAGCCTTGATAATTACTCCACACTACCGCTTGAGCTTGCTCTGGTCGACGCCACCCTGCCTTTCGGTAAAGAGCCGCCGATGACTAAGACAGAACCCGAGGCACGCCAGCCCGTGAAAACAGCGGCCCCGGAAACACCGCCACCACCACCGAGAAAAGCAGCCGCTACAGAAGAGCAACCTCAAAGACCGGTCGCTGTGGAGAAAAAAGGTGGGCCAGAACCAGCACCAGCACCGATACCGGAACCAGCCGGAGAAAAAATTGAGTCGGAACTCTCGCCAGTGCCTGAACCAGAGGCAAAGAGTGAACCAGAATCCGCGCCGGTGCCGGAACCGGAAGCAAAAAAAGAGGCACCAGAGCCTGCGACAGTCCCGGCTGAAGCTGCCTCCACCATCCCCACTGAAGCTGGCGGTGAAGAAATTGAGCACCTCAAACAGAACTGGCGGCGATTCATCCAGGAAGCCCCTCCCAACCTGAGCAGAACGCCCGCCGCTGCCCTGCTCAGGAGTGCCAGACCGAGGTCCGTTGAAAATAATACCGTTATCCTGTCTTTCAAATTTCCGCTGCACAAGGAGAGCATGGAGAAAACGGAAAACCAGAAGATAGCGGAGCAAATCATCAGCAATTTTCTGGGTCATGCCTGCCGAGTCCGCTGCGTCCACGAACCGGAAGCGAACCACCTGATTGAAGAAGCCCTGAAAATAGGCGCCCAGATTATTGAGTCGGAGGAGAAATGAACAAGTTTATGTTGCAGCAAGCCCAGCAACTACAGGCAAAACTGGCCAAAGCCCAGGAGGAACTGGGTGAACTGACTGTTGAGGGCAGTTCCGGCGGTGGTGCCGTCAAGGTCACCATGAACGGCCAGCAGAAAATACAGTCAGTCGAAATATCCCCCGAGGTAGTCAACCCGGAAGACGTTGAGCTTCTGCAGGACCTGGTACTGACCGCGGTCAGCGAAGCTTTGTCTAAATCCCAGGAAGCAGCAGCCAAGCACCTGGGCGGTCTTACCGGCGGACTGAAAATCCCCGGACTAACTTAAAAAAGCGAAGGAGATATCGCATTGGACCAGAATGCCCTGCCCCACGCTGATGTTATCGACAGCCTCATTCAGGAATTCAATAAACTGCCCGGCATCGGGCCGAAGAGCGCTCAACGCATCGTCTTCTACCTGCTGCGCGCCGGAGACGAGCAGAGCAAATCCCTCGCCGAAGCGATACTTTCCCTGAAACGAAAAATAACCCTGTGCTCGACCTGCTGCAACGTAACGGAGTCCGACCCCTGCTCTATCTGTCGCAGCGACAAGCGAGACCGCAGCCAGGTCTGCATTGTGGAGCAGCCTCAGGACATACTGGCTCTGGAGCATACCGGTATTTACGGCGGAATGTACCATGTTTTGCACGGGGCCATTTCTCCCACCGAAGGCATCGGCACAGAAGACATCAGGGCAAGAGAGCTGATGGACCGCCTGAAGGACGGCGTGGTCAAGGAAGTTATCCTGGCCACCAACCCCAATTTTGAAGGGGAACAGACCGCCATGTATCTCAGCCATCTGATAACGCCGCGGGGTATCCGGGTTACCCGCCTCGCCCGAGGTCTGCCCTTCGGCACCGAACTCGAATACGCCGACGACGTAACGCTCACCCGCGCCATTGAAGGCAGGCAGGAATTTTAAGATTTGGCCCTTACAAATTAATGCTTTTCTCCTGGCTTCTTGACCACCACCAGATACTTAACTTCGGAAAACCTCCAGATTAGATTATGAACAAAAAAGCTTACTGGAACCAGAGATTTCAAAACGAGGGGTACGTGTGGGGGACTTCGCCAAGCCCCACCGCCGAACATGCCACGGCAATATTCCTCAAGGATGGGGTAAAGAAAATCCTAGTGCCTGGCTCCGGCTACGGTCGGAACACCAGGATTTTCAGCGAAGCGGGCTTCGAAGTTACTGGAATTGAGATATCGGATACCGCCTGTGAAATGGCCCGGGACTACGACCCTCAGAGCAATATTTATAACGGCTCCGTCCTGGACATGCCCCTGGCTCCCGGCCAGTACGACGCTATATACTGCTATAACGTCTTACATCTCTTCCGCGAAAAGGAAAGGGAGTTGTGTCTGCAGCAGTGTACTGATAGAGTGAAGGACAACGGGCTTCTGTATTTCACCGTCTTCTCGGATAGGGAGCCCAGCTTCGGCAGGTACCAGGAAGTGGAGAAAAACACGTTTGAGAGCCGACCGGGAAGGCCGGTGCACTACTTTACCGAAGCCGAGCTGCTCGATTATTTCAAAGGCTTTGATATAATTGAATCCGGCATTACCGAAGACCCGGAAAATCACAGCGAAGGCCCGCACACTCACGTCCTGCTGTATATTCTGGCACGCAAAAGGCTATCAGAATAAATATTGACACCCTTCTCATTGTTGGAGGTTTGTATGAAATCGAGGCGTCCTGTAAAAGTCAAGGCCTACATTCGAGCCGTAACGGCGATAACGCTGCTTATCGTCTGGGCGCTGGTAACGGTTACCGGCATAATTATCTGGGCGGCACCTTCCGGTCAGCGGTCAGGGCAACGACCCCTACTCTTTGACCTGACCAAAAGCGAATGGGGGGATATTCATTTCTGGGTGGCGGTGGGCACCGTTGCCGTCACGCTGGTTCATATTATAATTGACTGGAAAGCGCTGCGAGGTGTTATCCGCTATCTGGTCAGCACCCACCGGGAACATGGTATACAGGGATAAGACGCTGAAATGTCTAAACCGCGCACCTATCAGACAGAAGCCATCATCATTAAAAAGACCAAGCTGAGAGAGGCCGATGTCATATTCACCCTCTACACGCCACACCTCGGCAAGATTCAGGCCTTTGCCAAAAGCGTCCGCAAAACCAGAAGCAAAATGGCGGGGCATCTGGAGCTACTTACCCACAGCCAGGTCTCGCTGGCCCGGGGGCGCAATCTCGACACCATTATCGGCAGCCAGACCATCAACAGTTTCCTGCCCCTGAAAAGCGACCTCTGGCTCACTTCCTGCGGCCTCTATGTCATCGAACTGGTCAACCAGTTCACCGCTGATGACGTTGAAAATTTAACCCTGTTCCAGTTGCTGGGAGCAACACTGGAGCAGTTGTGCCGCACCGCCAACCGTGACCTGATACTGCGCTATTTTGAACTGCACCTCCTCGATAAGGCGGGTTACCGCCCACAGCTTCAGCAGTGCGTCTCCTGCCAGAAAACGCTGGAGCCGGAGGTCAATTCTTTCAGCTCCGCTTCGGGCGGTATGCTGTGCCCGGACTGCGCGGCAAATCACCCGTCAAGCCACCCGGTCTCCATCAACGCTCAGAAAATACTGCGCCTTCTCCAGAACAGCGATTACAGCACGGTCGAACGCCTGAAAATAGACGCCGTGCTTTCCCGGGAACTAGAGAGCGTCATGAGCAATTACCTCAAATACCTTCTGGAAAGGGAAATCAAGTCAGCCGCCTGGCTCGGTATGCTGAGAGAGCAGACAAAGCAGCCTTCCCCGACATCCGACCCTTTACCTTAATTCCGGAATAGCCTATAATAAGCATGGCTGGGGGTCTGGAACTCTCAGTCTTTTTACTATATTATAGGTGCAGACATGACAACCAGATTGGACCACATTACGCAACAACGCCGCGAGAAGCTGGAACGGCTTCGGAAACAGGGCATCGAGCCTTACCCGCATCGCTATCAGTGCAGCCACACCGCCGAGGAAGCAATCGCCCTGCTTGAGCAGAACGATGCCGGCCAGAACAAAGACAACCAAGTAAGCGTCGCCGGGCGCATCACGGCCATCAGGCGGATGGGGAAAGGTGCTTTCGCCGACATTCGTGACGTTTCCGGCAAGATACAGCTGCTCTTTCAGGACATGGACAAGGCCGCCACGGAGCAAAGCCAGCTCTTCAAAGAGCTCGATATCGGCGATTTCATCGGCGTGGAGGGGCAGGTGCTGCGCACCCGGACCGGTGAGCCGACCATTGGGGTGAAGCGTTTTACCCTGCTCGCCAAGTCCCTGCAGCCGCTGCCGGAAAAATGGCATGGCCTCAGCGATGTGGAGATGAGATATCGGCAGCGTTACCTCGACCTCATCAGCAACCCGGAGACCAAGTTGACATTTAAAATCCGCAGCCAGGTCATTAACGCCCTGCGGCAGTTCCTCAACGAGCGCGACTTCATCGAAGTGGAGACGCCAGTGTTGCAGCCCTCGCCGGGCGGGGCACTGGCCCGCCCCTTCATTACCCACCACCACGCCCTCGACCAGGATTTCTACCTGCGCATTGCCCCGGAGCTCCACCTCAAGAGGCTTATCGTCGGGGGACTGGACCGGGTCTATGAACTGGGACGCATCTTCCGCAACGAGGGTATCTCCACCATGCACAACCCCGAATTCACCATGATGGAAAGCTACCAGGCCTATGCCGATTACAACGACGTGATGGAGATGCTCGAAGAAATGGTCGCCTGGGTCAGCAAAAAAGTGATGGGCACCACCAGGTTAAAGTACGGCGACAATATCATCAACTTCAAGCCGCCCTGGACGCGCCTCACCCTGCGCGAAGCCGTCGAGAAATACAGCGGCATTGACTTCGTTACCTACCCCACCGCCGACGGCCTGAGAGACCGGATGAAGGATAAGATGAAAGCCCGCTGGCTTAAGGTTGACCCACACAAGAACTGGGCCAAGCTGGTGGACGAACTCATCTCAACCTTCGTGCAGCCGAACCTTACCCAGCCCACCTTCCTCAAGGACTATCCGGTATCGATGTCGCCGCTGGCCAAGACCAAGCCCGGCGGGGAGAGAGTGGTGGAGCGCTTTGAAGCCTTCGCCGGCAGCATGGAAATCGCCAACGCTTTCTCCGAGCTTAACGACCCCGACGAGCAGCGGCAGCGCTTTGTCGAGCAGCAGAAAGAACGCCACGAAAAAGACGAGGAAAGCTGGACCATTGACGAGGACTACCTGATGGCACTGGAATACGGCATGCCGCCTGCCGGGGGCCTGGGCGTGGGTATAGACCGCCTGGTGATGCTGCTCACCAATCAGCCGTCTATCCGCGAGGTCATCCTGTTCCCGCAGCTGAGAGAGAAGTCATAACGGAGAGGCTTATGCTTGACCTGAGATTCATCCGTGAAAATAGCCAGGTTGTCGAGGAAGCGCTGAAAAACCGTCAGGACAGCGCACCCGTTGACGAGATACTGCGGCTTGACGGCGAAAGACGGCGGAAACTCCTTGACCTGGAGAACTTCCGGCATACCCGCAAAGAAACTTCCCGCGAGCGCAAAATGGATAAAGCCTCCGCGGAAGAAGCGCGCGACCTGCGCACCACGATACGCGACCTCGAGGAAGAGGTCAAGAAAATAGACGAACAGCTTGAGGCACTGCTCCTCCAGGTGCCCAACGTCCCCCACCCCTCCGTGCCCCTCGGCAAGAGCGAAGAGGACAACGTGGT
Source organism: uncultured Dehalococcoidia bacterium (assembly GCA_965603425.1). Classification (GTDB taxonomy): domain Bacteria; phylum Chloroflexota; class Dehalococcoidia; order Dehalococcoidales; family RBG-16-60-22; genus E44-bin89. Next base: position 15,244 of record CBFDCY010000011.1, read on the forward strand.
GGTGCGAACGTGGGGAGAGCCGAAAAAGCTCGATTTCACCCCCGTCCCCCACTGGAAACTCGGCGAAACGCTGGGCATCATCGACTTCGAGCGCGGCGTGAAGCTGTCGGGGACACGGTTCTATGTACTGAAAGGTCTCGGCGCCCGACTCCAACGCGCCCTCATCTGGTTCATGGTCGATTTGCACACCAGCCAGCACGGCTACCAGGAAATCTACCCGCCCTTCATGGTAAAGAGAGAATGCCTGGTCGGTTCCAGCCAGCTGCCTAAGTTCGCCGACAACCTCTACCACGACCCGGAGGACGATTTCTGGTTCGTGCCCACAGCGGAGGTGCCTTTGACCAACCTGCACCGCGAAGAAATCATCCCGGCGGGAACGCTGCCCTTCAACTACGTCGCCTACACCGCCTGCTTCAGACGTGAAAAAATGTCGGCGGGGAAGGACACGCGGGGCATCAAGCGCGGCCACCAGTTTGACAAGGTAGAGCTTTACAAATTCACCGAGCCGGAGAGTTCCTACGACGAGCTGGAGAAGATGGTCGCTGACGCCGAGGCGGTCTGCCAGCGACTGAAACTGCCCTACCGCATTTCCCATCTCAACACCTCAGAGCTTGGCTTTGCCTCGGCCAAGTCCTACGACATCGAGGTCTGGGCGCCCGGCTGTGAAGAGTGGCTTGAAGTCAGCTCCTGCTCCAACTGCACCGATTTCCAGTCACGGAGGGCCGGTATCCGCTACCGCCCCACCCCCGACTCCAAGCCCCAGTTCGTCCATACCCTGAATGGCTCCGGCCTGGCCCTGCCCCGGATAATGATTGCCGTCATGGAGAACAACCAGAACAAAGACGGCAGCATAGCTGTCCCAGAGGTCTTGCAGCCGATGGTGGGGGCGAAGGTGATAAGATAGATTAGGGAGGGGTGTCCGAGTGGTCTATGGTGACGGTCTTGAAAACCGTTGTCGTCGCAA
>CBFDCY010000012.1:0-15350 GCA_965603425.1 uncultured Dehalococcoidia bacterium
CAGCGTGCTTCCCCACCCCAGGATAATAGGGTCGTTCATATCCGGCTTCTGGCCGGGAGTCTTGGTGTACACGCGGATAATCTCAAGCATTTGGAAGACCAGCCTCTTCATCTCCTCCAGACCAGCTCCGTCCCTGGCCGAGATAGAAACAAGCGGCAGTTTAGCACCATACCCGTCCTGCAATGACTTAAAGCCGGCATCGGTGCCGGGAATGTCCGTCTTGTTGCCCGCAACCAGGACCCTCTGCCGGCTCAGGATTCCCTCTTCGTTTTCGTTTTGACCAAGGCTGATTCTCATCTGCCATAGCTGCTCAATTGCCGATGCCATCTGCTCCACAGGAGCGTCGTTCAAATCAACTACCATGAGCAGAGCGTCCGCCCGCCGCAGCATGGGCGGCAGCCACCATTCAATCATCTGGGGCACCAGGGGCGGGGTATCAAGCAGCTGTATCTGTATGTTTTCAAAGGGCATCATGCCCGGACTGGCGGCATAGGTGGTGCAAGGATAGTCGGCCACTGTCGGCGAGGCGTTGGTCACTCTGGCCACAAGCTGTGATTTGCCGGCGTTGGGCAGGCCGACCACAGCCACCTGAGCCGCGCCTTCTTTCTCAATCGCCATGGTCATCCGCTGGGCACCGCTCTTCTTGCCCGCCTGCTGCGTCAGCTTGGCGATTCGGCTTCTCAGTTCGGCTCGCAGGTGGTCGGTGCCCTTGTGCTTGGGCATAATCGCCAGCATCTCTTCCAGCGCGGCGATTTTCTCGGCCGGGGTCTTCGCCGCCCGGAAGCTTTTCTCGGCATCGAAATACTGCGGTGGCAGGTTGGCCGGCATCTTACAGCGACTCCTTTACCGTTCTGGCCAGCTTTTCCGTCATGCCGTTTGTTGCCGCCATTTCCTCAACCGACGCCTCCCTTACCGCCTGAACCGAGCCAAACTTCTTCAGGAGGGCGCGCCTGCGCTTGGGCCCGATGCCCGTTAGGCTATCAAACGCCGAGGTGAATGATTCCCTGCGGTGTACGTTGTGATAATACCCCAGAGCAAAGCGGTGTGCCTCGTCACGAAGTCGCTGCAACAGCTTGAGCCCCGGAGAACGGCGCGGGAGAACAATCGGCTTCGCCTTTTGCGGCACGTAAATCTCTTCATTTTCCTTGGCCAGGCTGGCCACCGGCACCGACGTTACACCCAGCTCGCCCAACGCCGATAGCGCGGCATTGAGCTGGCCCTTGCCGCCATCGATGAGTACCAGGTCAGGGACGATGGCCCAGGTATCCGGCACGGATTTTTCCTCGCCGAGGCGCTTGAACCTCCGCCTCAGAACCTCCTCAAGCATGGCGTAATCATTGGCCCCCGCCACCGTTTTAATCCGGAAGCGCCGGTAGTGGGCCGGCTTTGATTTTCCCTTTTCAAAGACCACCATGCTGCCCACCGCCGCCTTACCCTGAATATCGGAGATGTCATAGGCTTCCATGCGCAACGGCGGCTGGGGCAGGTGCAGTTCTTTCTCTATCTCGTCAATGGCTGCCTCCAGCTCTTTCGGCGTGGCGAGCTGTCTGATTTTCAGTTGCTCCAGCCCCTGTCTGGCATTCTCGGCAACGATGTCCACCAGCTGCTTCCTGCTGCCGCGGCGCGGCACCTGGATATCAACCCGACCACCCCGCCTGCCCTGCAACCAGCCTTTGAGCACCGCCGTGTCTTCAACCGGATACTGCAGGAGCAGCCTGGGCGGTATGTTCGGGCTGGAACCGTAAAACTGCTTGATGAAGCCGGTGATAATCTGTCGCGGCTCTTCCTGCTGCGTGCCCTGCATCACAAAGCTCTCACGTCCGGTCAGCTTGCTGTTGCGGATGAAGAAAACCTGGACATAAGCCTGGTCTCCATCCTGGGAGAAGGCGATGACGTCCTGCTCGCCGCTGACCGCGGCGGCGATTCTCTGCCCTTCCACAACTTTGTCCATGGCCTGAACCTGGTCGCGATACAGCGCCGCCTTCTCAAAGTCGAGCGCCTCCGCCGCCCGGTCCATTTTACCCCGAAGGTTCCTGATAACCTTATCCTGCTTCCCTTCCAGGAACATAATGACTTCTTTAATGACCCCGGAGTATTCCTTCCGGCTCACCGCTCCGATACAGGGCCCGAGACATCGACCTATATAATACTCCAGGCACGCCCGCGAATCGGTGCCGGTAATCGTCTTCGCGCAGTAACGGAACGGAAAGATACCCTTGAGCACTTTCAATGTCCGGCGCACGGACTTGGCGCTGGCAAACGGACCAAAATAGCGCGAGCCGTCCTCCTCCAGACGCCGGGTGATATGAACCCGGGGCCATTCTTCTTTGACATTAACCCTGAGATAGGGAAATGATTTGTCATCCTTCAGTCTGACGTTATAGCGGGGATGGTGACGTTTGATGAGGTTGAGTTCCAGAATCAGCGCTTCCTGCTCCGAAGATGTTACGTAGAAATCGATGTCAGCCACCCTAGAAACCATCTTCAGCAGCTTAGGCGATAGCTTCTGGCCGGCGCCGAAATACGACCTGACCCGGTGGCGGAGGCTGGCGGCCTTGCCCACATACAGGATTATCCCTTCGGCATCACGGAAAAGATACACGCCGGGGCTATCCGGCAACCCGTTTAATTGCTCCTCAATCAGTACGCTCGTCAAGTTTGCTTCTCCCCTGAATATTCTAACACAGCCAATATGGGGGACAAAGCAAAACCGTTGACAGAAAAAGAATGTGTCCTTTTTACCTCATTGATTTGACATATTATTTTATTATGTTAAAATGTTTAACGTTATGTTAAAATATATGGGCGATACCTGTTTAGAGGAGGCGCGGTGAAAGAAGAAATCAACAGCTTTATGAATTACCTGACCGTGGAGAAGGGATTTTCCGGGAACACCCTGGACGCCTACCGGAACGATTTACAACAGCTGGCCAGCTTTGTCGGGGAAGAGGCGGCAAAAGAAGGCGGTACTCCTTCATGGGCCAATTTTAATCGCCAGGCAATGCTGAGCTACATGCTCAATCTCAAAGAGAGAAATTACGCCGCTACCACCATCGCCCGCAAGGTGGCGGCGACGCGCTCTTTCTTTGGCTTCTTGAAGTCCGAGGGCGTCATCAAGACCGACCCAACCGAGAACATGAGCTCGCCAAGCGTGGGAAAGTCACTGCCCAAGCCGATTAGCATCAGCCAGGTGCGCCAACTGCTGGAACAGCCAGCCAAGCAAAATACGCTGGAAGCGAAGAGAGATAAAGCAATGCTGGAACTGCTCTATGCCTCCGGCATGCGTATAAGCGAACTGGTCGGCCTTAATCTGGGCGATGTCAATACCGAAGAGGGATTTGTAAGATGTTTCGGCAAGGGACAAAAGGAACGCATCGTGCCAATCTACGAACAGGCTGCCCGGTTGGTCAAGGAGTATATCGGGGAAACACGCCCCAAACTGGCTCGTAAAAAGGATGAAGTCGCCCTCTTTCTCAATCCCCGAGGTGACCGTCTGACCAGGCAGGGTTTCTGGCAGAAGTTGAAAGAGTACGCCAAATCGGCGGGACTGGACGCCCAGGTCAGCCCGCATACACTTAGACACAGCTTTGCCACCCATATGCTGAGCGGTGGTGCCGACCTGCGCGCCGTTCAGGAGTTGCTCGGGCATGCCAACATCTCCACCACGCAGGTTTATACCCACCTCACCAGCGAGCACGTCCGGCGCACCTATGAGAGGTCGCACCCGAGGGCCAAGTAGACGAATATTGATACCTAACAGGATACAGGAGAGTCTAAATGCCGAAAAAACCAAGACGTGGCAAAGTGTTCCAGGGCAAAAAGAAAAGAGTCAGGCAACCGGCTGTCTCCAGACCCGCGGCACCGCCGGTAGCCGCTCAGGAAGATATACGCGCCGTTTCAGCTCCGGTATCCGGCGCGGTTTCAAAATCAAAAACCCCTGCCGTGAAATACCCGTACGTTACGGCCGAACTGCGCCGAATCGGTATTCTGGCCGGGGCGATAGTGGCCATTCTCGTCGTGCTGGCACTTATACTGTAATATTTTTACCTGGCGGTAAGTATGGACTTTGCAGCCGAAAGGGCCAGGTTAATCGAGCACCTTAGCAGGGAAATAAAGGACAGGCGTGTCCTCGAGGCCATGGCCCGCATACCGCGAGAGCGATTCGTGCCGGAGGAAAGCCGCCACCTCGCCTACGAGGATATTCCACTGCCCATCGGCCTGGAACAGACCATCTCTCAGCCCTTTATTATTGCCCTGATGACCGAAGCGCTGGAACTGACCGGCGCGGAAAAGGTGCTGGAAATCGGGACGGGCAGTGGCTATCAGGCAGCGATTCTCGCGGAGCTAACCCACCGCGTGGTTACCATGGAGCGCTTGCCAAAGCTGGCGGAGACAGCCGGTAAGGTACTGGATAGCCTGGAATATCGCAATATCGAAATACGCCTCTCCGGGGAAACCCTCGGCTGTCCGGAAGAAGCCCCCTTTGAGGCGATAATGGTCACCGCCGGCGCACCCAGCGTGCCGCCGGAGTTAATATCGCAACTGGCCCTCGACGGACGTATGGTCATACCGGTCGGCTCACGTTACCTCCAGGAACTGGTAAAAATCACCCGCCAGAGGAAGAAAAACAGGATTGAAAACCTGGGCGGCTGCCGCTTCGTCTCACTTATCGGCAAGGGCGCCTGGGGCCAAGAATAGAAAGCATCGAAAAGGAGGATTAATGGAAGTCCTGGAAGCAATTAAAACCCGTAGAAGTATTCGCAAATACAAATCCGACCCGGTGGATGGCGGAACGCTGGAGAAAGTGCTTGAAGCCGCACGCCAGGCACCATCCTGGGCAAACACTCAATGCTGGCAATTTGTGGCCGTGCGGGACGCGGAGACCAAAGGTAAGCTCTCCGACACGCTGAGCGAGACCAACCCGGCTCGGGATGCCGTACGCAATGCACCAGTAGTCATAGTTGCCTGCGCCGAAACGGGCAGGGCCGGTTACAAGAGCGGTGAGGTGACCACGGACAAGGGCGACTGGTTCATGTTCGATGTTGCCCTGGCGATGCAGAACCTGGTGCTGGCCGCTCACGCCCTCGGGCTGGGCACGGTTTATGTCGGTCTATTCGACGCAAAAAAAGCCGCCGGCATCCTGTCGGTACCCGAGGGATACTGCGCGGTGGCGATTTCACCACTCGGTTACCCCAACGAAACAAAAGAGGCTAGGTCTAGAAAAGAGCTTGCCGAGTTTGTCCATTACGACAAATGGGGTGCCAGATAGGACACAGTTCCGATGAGCTACCGAGTGTGGATTCTGGTTGCCGCGGGGTTGTTCGTTACCGGCATGGTGCTCGGTCTGGCCGTGCCCGATGACACAGGCGACTTCTTCGCCGGTGACCTGTCGGTCCTTGAGGAGCTGGCCAGATTCCTCAAACCGTTCCAGCTCTCAACGGCCGCTTTCATCTTTCTGAAAAACACGTCGGCTCTGGTCTTAAGTTTCATCCTCAGCCCGCTCCTTTGCCTGGTACCCATCCTCGCGCTAACGGTTAACGGCGGGCTTATCTCTTTCGTCTCCGTTACCATCATAGAACAGGAGTCGGTCGGCCTGCTTTTAGCCGGACTGCTGCCCCACGGCATATTTGAGCTTCCGGCACTGATTATCGGCGAGGCAGCCGCACTCAGCTTCGGGGCGATGGCGATTATCGCCCTCGTTTCCAAGAAGCGAAGAAGCCAGCTGTCCCCCAACCTGAAACAGAATATAAAGTATATGGCGCTGGCCTTTGCCCTGCTGCTGCCGGCGGCCATAATCGAAACCTATATAACGCCACTATTTCTACGCTAAGGAGGTGGACAACAATGAATGAGCTGGGATTGGCACTGCCCTTCTGGGTTCTGGCGCTCGTCCTGATGGCGAAGACCATCTGGCTGGTCATCATCTGCACCCTGCTCGCCTGGCTTGGTATCCGTGCCTTTGACGCGCTCACCCCCCACATCCCGCACCGCCAGCGCATCGGTGAAAGCCCGGTGGCCACCGGACTGTTCATCGCCGGTTTTTTCATCCTCACCGGCCTAGTTATCCACGGAGCGCTGACGGCACCGACGGTAATTGGCGGCCCGCTGCTCACTTACTTCTTCGACTTCAGGAGGCTGGGTCTGCTGGCGCTGAGCTTTGTGGTGAGCCTGCTGGTCGGCGTCGCCCTGTTCTACATCGTGGACAAGTTGACCCCTAAAATTCCCTTCGCCGGTATTGAACCCGAGCCGGTGGCCGTGGGCATTAACGTTTTCGGCTACCTGGTCTTCTTCGGGCTGATACTCCACGCCGCACTGACGATACCGCTATGAAAAAATTGAAGCTGGTTCTCATACTGGCTATGGTGCTGGGTTGCACTCTGGCCGCCGGCGGGTATGTCTGGGCTACCAGCTCTGAGGGATTCCGCACCGCAGACCAGGATGTCTTTGATGACTGGGACATAAGCCGCACCCGGGCAGCTGGTGCCGATGGTTTCTATCAGATAACTGAGAAGGGGTTCCGCCCGGTCATTACCTACGAAAGCCTGGGAGAAGAGTCCAACACAGCTTACCACCTGGGCGAACAGATGCTGGGACAATACCCGGACCGGATACAGAGAGCTGAAAAGATATTTTACTATGTGCGCGACCGGGTCAGGTACACACCGGACAAGGACCAGTTCCAGTATGACGAGTTTGCCCAGAATGCCGACGAACTGGCCGATAAAATAGCGCAAAATGGCTTTGCTCACGGCGATTGTGAGGACAGCGCCATACTGCTGGCCGTCATGTACAAAGGTGCCGGCTACCGTTCGGCGATAGCTATTGCCCCCGGCCATACCGCCGCCATGGTCTACCTGCCGGAATATAAAAAGGGAAGCAGCTTTAAGATGAACGGCGAGGAGGGCTGGTTCTGGGCGGAAGCTACGGGCAAGAATAATTCTCTGGGGTGGGTAGCCCAGGATTTAATCGCTGAAGAGCTTTACGCTTATGAAATAACTGATGAAGGCGTTACCCGTGCCGAGCCAACCGAAGCGCCGGCTACCATCATTACCGGCGAGGGTGGGGGCAGCGCCTCATTTCCCGTCCCGTTTTTCAGCATCATCATATTTTTATGGTTTATTTCCCGACTTTTCCGGCGGCGTGCTCACTAGCTGTCCGCCAGCTTGCCGTCAGTACGTACCAACAGGTATAATAGTTGCGAACGTATATTAGAGGACAGGTGATTCCATGGAGCAATCTGGACTGGAAAAAATCAGAAATATTGCCCTGCTGTCGCACGCGGGCGCCGGTAAGACATCTGCCGCGGAAGCAATGCTCTTCACGGCCAAGGCAATCAACCGACTGGGCAAAGTAGACGACGGGTCAAGCACCTCGGACTATGACCCCGATGAAATAAAGCGCAAGATTAGCATTAACCTGAGCCTGCTGCCCTGCCAGTGGCAGGATACCAAGGTCAACATCATTGATACCCCCGGCTACAGCGACTTCGTCGGCGAGGTGAATACGGGAATCCGCGCCAGTGAAGCCGCCGTCATCGTCGTCTGTGCCGCCTCAGGTGTGGAAGTGGGCACCAGTCAGGTCTGGGGGTACTGCCAGAACGCCAGTCTGCCTCGTCTCATTTTCGTGAATAAGATGGAGCGCGAGAATGCCGACTTTTTCAAGACGGTAAATGATATTCAGGCCAGGTTCGGCCCCAAGTGCCTGCCGATACAGATACCCATCGGCGCCCAGCACGATTTTCAGGGCATCGTCGACCTGCTGGCCCTGAAAGCTTACACCGGCTCGCCGCCGGAAGAAGGAGAGATCCCGTCCTCACTGGAAGAGCCGGTGAACACCTTCAGGGAAAAGTTAATCGAGGCGGCGGCAGAAACGGATGATTCGCTCATCGAGAAATACCTGGGTGGCGAGGAACTCACTTCCGAGGAACTGAGAAACGGACTCAGGAAAGCCGTGGTAAGCGGCAGCATCTTCCCCATTCTGGCCGGCTCAGGGCTGCAGAACGTGGGCATCAGCCCGCTTCTGGACGCGATGGTCGATTACCTGCCATCTCCGGAAGAGCGCGAGGTGGTGGCGATAACCGATTCGAAAGAGGAAAAAATATCGCCCGGTATTAATGGGCCTCTGGCAGCACTCGTTTTCAAGACAACTGCCGACCCATACGTCGGCAAGCTCACCTATTTCCGGGTGTTCAGTGGCAACATCGATAGCAATTCACAGGTCTGGAATGCCACCAGAGGCAGTGCCGAGCGTATCGGTCAGCTCTTCATGCTGCGGGGCAAGAACCAGGAACCGGTGACCAAAGTAAGCACCGGCGACATTGGGGCGGTGGCCAAGCTTAATGTCACCAACACCGGTGATACCCTTTCCAGCCAGAACAAGCCCATTAAGCTGGCTCCCATTGTTTTCCCGCCGCCAGTCTTTGACGAGGCGGTTTCCCCGAAGACCAAGGCCGACCTCGACAAACTGGGGACAGCCCTGTCCCGCATCACCGAGGAAGACCCAACCCTCCGGGTGCACCGGGAACCCGATACCGGCGAGACTCTGCTCTCGGGCATGGGGGACACTCAGCTTGAAGTGGCCGCGGAGAAGATGCAGCGCAAGTTCGGCGTCAGCGTAAATCTGGAGACTCCCAAGGTGCCCTATAAGGAGACCATCACCGCATCGGTACCAAGAGCCGAACACAAGCACAGAAAGCAGTCCGGAGGCCACGGCCAGTACGGCCATGTCATCATGGAATTGGAGCCTCTGCCCCGCGGCACCGGCAACGAGTTCGCCCAGCGCGTCGTCGGCGGTACGGTGCCTAAGAACTACATCCCCGCGGTGGAGAAAGGCTTTCAGGAGGCGATTCAGGACGGTGTGCTGGCGCATCATCCGGTGGTGGACGTAAAGGCAACGCTGTATGACGGCAGCTTCCACCCTGTGGACTCATCTGAAATTTGCTTCAAAATTGCCGGGTCGCAGGCTTTGAAGAAAGGCCTGGCTGACGGGCAGCCAATCCTGCTGGAGCCCATCGTGAATATCCAGATAACCGCCCCCAATGACCTCACCGGCGACATCATCGGAGACCTCAATACCAAGCGCGCACGGGTACAGGGGATGAACCCATCGGGCGATATAAATATCATCGACGCCCAGGTGCCGCTGGCGGAAGTGCTGCGCTATGCCATTGACCTCAAGTCAATGACCCAAGGCAGAGGCACCTATACTATGGAATTCAGCCACTACGAAGAGGTGCCGGCGCAAATCTGCCAGAGGATTATCTCCCAAAAAGCCGAGGGAAAAGCCTAAACTGGTTTCTCTGCCTTTTAATCGATAATTCCCACCTGGCTGAACTCTGGCAATCCACCCCAGTAGATTGCCCAGCCGATGAAGAAGGCGGTCGCGATTGAGTAGCCGACCAAGAAAAAGGTAAGCAGAGGCTGCTGACGCATCCGTTTCCGCCCCAGAATCCAGCCTAAAACCGCAACCAAAACGGCAAAAGATATGCCTAACGGTGCCGTTCCAGCTTCAATGACTATCACGAAAAACGTGAATCCATAGATGACCCCTGCCAGGATGAGCAGCCATACCCCTGCGCGCTCTTCACTGAATGGATTATGCCACTGTCGCCAGAGGAGCAGGGCAGATAATCCAACGATACCAAAATGCCACAAATAATGGCTTAAAACTTCATCATAGAAAAAGGTGAGGTGGTAAGCATCGCTGCCCTTCATCTCTTTCAGTAGATGTCCGATGGAGTTAGCCGAGAGGTGCATTGCCTGGCCCTCCACCCAGAGAGCCGCCAGAACCACAAAGAGGGTTATTCCGAACAGGGTAATCTTTTCTCTTCACTTAGATGGTACAGAAGCCAGTAGAGCGGAATCAGCACCAGAGGAGTCAGCATGTCAAAGACATCCCCGATTTTCATCAGGGGATAGGGGCTGAACCGCTGGCTGAGCAAAGAGGGACCTATAAAAAATACCGCGAAGAGGATAGCAAAGACCAGAATAAGAAAAGATAACCGTTTCATTTTGCCACCTCACAAAAGCCGCATCCAAAAGCTTAGCGTGTTCCCCTCAATATATCAGGTAATAATGTTGATGATTAATATAACACCTTATATGGTAGAAGTAAATGAGCCAAATTGGTATCGTAAAAAAGTGGATATCTGGTGGTGATTTTAGAACTAAAGAGTCGCGGTATGGCTCAAGGGAATCAGCTGGTTTACGTAGCCCTTATTTCCTGCCGCATAAACAGGATATAGCTCGCGGCGAAACAGATGGCGCTGAGACTTATCAGGCCAGTGATATGTGGCCAGACGACGAGAACGCTCTGGCCCAGACTCAGAGGATTGTGCAGCCAATAGGGCTGAACACTTTCAGCTACAACACCAAAGGTTCTTACCAGCGGCACCAGTAAAACAGTAGTCGCTTCCTGGAATAGATAATTGGGTGAAAACAGCAGTATCGTCCGCTGCAATTCGTACCGAGCACTATCGGTGGCCGGCGCCAGTGCGCTGGCGATTGCAGGCGCAATAAGCATGATGAAGATGCTGAAGAACAGCCAGAGCGCCAGTGAGAACAGCAGCGAAGCAGCCACCCGGCGAAACAGGACGGAAAAGAGTATCGCCAGGCCCATCCAGAATGCCCCGTAGAATATAGTCACGACAAAATATAAAAATAACCTTATGACCTCTTCATGTGTAGGCGCCACCCCAATCATTCTCAATCCATAACCGGATACAAACAGCAGCATCGTGCCCATCATAATGGAGAGTATGACCACACCAGACAGGAACTTGCCGTTTATCACGCTGTCCCGGAAGACGGGCTGGGCCAGAACCCGGCTGAGGGTACCACCGGTTCGCTCACTGTTTATGGCGTCAAAGCCCAGAGCAATGCCGATAATGGGAATGAGCAGTGAGACAAGATAAGTGAGTGAAGGGATTACCGTCCCCGAGGTGGTGAACAGGCCGAGGAAGACGATTCCTTCCGGCAGGTTTGCCGCACGAATACCCTGTGAGGCAGCCATCAGCCCGGTGATGCTGAGCACAATCATCAGCAGAATAAAAGCCAGAAAGCGAATGCTGGTTACATAATCGGCCAACTCTTTGCGAATAATGGCAACCATGACGTCTCTATTCCTCTCGGAAATACTTCATGTAAACATCGTCCAGGGAAAATTCCTGGACCTTCATCTGAATCAGCGGGAAATTATTCTCAACGATGGCTTTGGAAACCTCCCGTCGCAAATCGGCATCCGTACTAATGCTGAGCATATTCCCCCTGGCTTCGACACTCATCACACCCTTGATACCCTGAAGCGCTTTAATGAGCTTCTCATCCGGGGCTTCAGTTTCCACCTCAATCTGGAAACGGCCCCCGGCAAGTGCCTCCCGCCCCAGCGCATCAATGGCCCCCTGTACCACCATTTTCCCTTTCGCCAGTATGCCGATACTGTGGCACACCCGCTGCACCTGATATAGCTGGTGTGACGAGAGCACCACCGTTGTCCCCATCTTGGGCAGGCCGGCTACGAGGTCGAGGAGCTGGTTAATGCCCTTCGGGTCCAGGCCTGCGGTCGGCTCATCAAGGAAAACCAGTTTCGGTCTCTTAATGAGCACTTCGGCAATGCCAAGCCTTTGCTTCATGCCGCGGGAAAACTTGCCCACCGTTTTTTCTATCTTATGATTCTTCTCCGACTGCTCGATTAGCTCACTTTCGGTAAGCCCCACCATTTCCAGCACCTCTTCAGCGCGCTGGTTGGATTCGGAATAGCTGATGCTATTAAGGTCGGCGATGAACCTCAGGTTTTCGCGTGCGGTGAGGTTTTCATAGAACCCCACCCTTTCCGGCAGATAGCCGACCTGACGCTTGACCTTAAGCGGTTCACGGGTGGGATTGAAACCGAGCACACGCACCGAACCCGAAGCCGGCTCGGTCAAACCCAGCATCATGAGGATGGTCGTTGTTTTGCCGGCGCCGTTCGGGCCCAGCAAACCAAATACCTCGTTTTCCTTCACCTCAAGGTTGAGGTGGTCAACGACCGTAGCCTCATCGTAGCGCTTGGTCAGTTCGCTTGCTTCTATGGCTAATGTATCACTCATAGACTATCGCCGACTAAATCGCATGAAGATAACCACCAGCCCCGCCACGACAATGGCGATGATGGCAACGCCGACCCATCCCCAGATGGTGGGCGTCTCAACGGTAACCCTGATATCAATCTTTTCGGATGTCCTCTGGACACCAGAAGCCCGGACGCTTATCAGGTAATCGCCAGCTATCGTCTCTGGCGGTGGCTTGATGTTTATATCCACGGTCTGCGTTGCCAGCGGTTCCAGCGAGTCCACCTGGTCCGGCGTGAACTCAATCGCCCATCCCGCTGGTTTATCAGACGTAAAGGTGACTTTATCAATGGGTGCCGTGCCCAGGTTACCTACGTTAAGAGAGAAATAATTATCCCGGCCAGCCTTGGCCTTGGTATCATAGCGTTCTCCAGCCGGAGCCAAGAGCAGATTATAGGCAGCGGTAATAACTGCGGTCAGCTCAACGGAGCCTTTTATGTCCTCGGAGACTACGTCCAGAATTATCTTGTATTCACCGGGCTCGGGCAGAGGCCAGAATGGTGCCCGGGCAACAAGCCTTGTCTTATCGGAATAGGCAACGCTGCCGGGTTTGAGGTCAATAGCAGACACCCTTTTCTCTTTCTCAAACTGAGGAGTCATATAGACTTCCCAGCCCTGAGGCGCGGTGTGAACAAGGTCAAATGACTGGGGTGGACCCAGCATATCACCCACGTACTTGAACTCCACCTCAAAGACGAAATCATTGCCGGCAATCGCCTCCACGCTTGGATGGATGGCCCGTACATCAAGTGTTTCTACCTGCTCCACTCTCTTCACGGTAACCCTGATCTCGATTGGCTCCGTAGAAGCCTGGGCCCCTTCAACCCAGAGTTTAACAAAGTAATCCCCGGTCACGACATTAGCAGGCGCCGATACCGAGGCATAAATTCGCTCGCTGTCAAAAGCGGCCAGTGATGCTATTCTGGGCGGGTCATATTTGACCGTCCACCCGTCCGGCAGCTCACTCATGATGGAAATTTTGGTGACCGCCTCATCACCAATGTTCTCCAGGTCCACCCTTATATCCTTTTCCCTGCCAGCCATCATGATGGTACTGTAAACGCCGTCAGTAGGCGTAAGCGTTAAAGCGTACTCCGGCTCCTCTTCCATGATAAGTACGGGAGCAGGGGGCTCTTCCTCCCCCTGGGCAAATACCGCACCGACCGGAGAAATCGCTATCAGACTTACCAGCAGTAGGCAGATTATTCTCAGTTTTTGCATGCGTCGCCACCTCACTTATCGTATATTGGAATTTTCCGGTATACCAATTATGTATGATACTACAAATGCAATTAAAAAATCAACATTCGGCGCTTACGGGCAACTATCCAGCCAATAACTCACTGACTTTTTCGGTGAGAGCCGGCAGTATTTTCTTCCAGTCCCCCACGATGCCAAATCTTGCTTCCCGAAAGATGTTGGCCTCAGGGTCTTTATTGATAGCCACGACGTTCTTGCATCCGGAACAGCCTGCCATATGCTGGCTGGAACCGGAAATGGCAACCGCAATATAAAGGTCGGGCGCCACTATTTTACCGGTGAGCCCTATCTGGCGTACATCGGGAACCCAGCCGCTATCACAGGGTGGCCGGCTGGCACCCACCGCTCCCCTCAGCAGCCCCGCCAGTTCCTCCAGCTGCTTGAAGCCCTCGGCACTGCCGATACCCCTCCCCCCACCGACCACCACCTCAGCCGCTTCAAGGCTGATGCCCTCGACTTCCTCCTTCATCTTTTCCAGAACCCCGGTGCTTATTGTTGAGGGGTCCAACCCCGCCTCAATGTTCACCACCTCTCCCTTCCTTGCCGTATCCGGCTCAAGCGGCGTCATGGCCTTAACTCTCACCGTGGCTATCTGCGGGTCAAGCTCGCTGGTGAAAACGGCATGGGCATTGCCGCCGTAAACCGGTTTGGTGCGCAGCAGGCGTTTTGAGCCGGGGTCAATGGCCAGCTCTATGCAGTCCATGGTGGCAACTGTCTCCAGCCGGAAAGCCAGCCGCGGCGCCAAGTCGCGGCCCACAGACGTCTGCCCGATGAGCAAAATGCCGGGCATCGCCTGCCTGACCACTTTCTCCATAACCGTGACATGGGCATCAGTCTGATACTCCTGCAGTAAAGCGTCATCAACTATGTATACTTTGTCGGCACCAGAGGCGAACGCTTCCTGGGCCAGGTTACTGACGCCACTGCCAACGATGACGGCACTCAGCTCCTCGCCGAGTTCATCAGCCATTTTGCGACCACAGCCCAACAGTTCCCTGGCAATGGCCGCCAGTTTTCCCTCCGCAACCTCAGCATGAACCATAACACCCCGGTATTCCGCCATAGCTAATTACCTCCAGATATCGTGGTAGATGTCATCTCTTATAATAACTTCGCTTCCCGGAGTTTAAGCGCCAGGTTGACGCCGGCTTCCTCCGGGTTTTCCCCTTCAATGAGCTCGCACTTACCCTCGTGAACCGGCTGGTACAGTTTTTCCAGTTTTACTTTTCGGCCCGCCGCCCCGGTATTTGCCGGCTCAAGGCCGATATCGGCTGGCTTCCAGACAATCGGCTCTATCTTCTTCGCCGCCATAATACCTTTTATGGTCGGATAGCGGGCTTCACCAAGCTCATTGCTAACCGTAATCAGTGCCGGCAGCGACGCTGCAATGACTTCATAGCCATCAGCCGTCACCCGCTCCACCCGTGCTTTGCCATCGGCGACATCGATTTTCCTGGCCAGCGTAACGCTGGGTAATCCCAGCATCTCGGCGATACCCGAGCCCACCTGACCATCGTCCCAGTCCGCCGCCTGCCGTCCGCAGAAAATAAGGTCGTATTCGCCAATTTTCTTGATGGCCATCGCCAACGCCCGGGCGTTTGACCAGCTATCGCCACCGGCGAAGGCCTCATCCTCAAGCAGGACAAGTTCATCAGCACCCATGGAGAGCGGCTTTTTCACCACTTCGCGCAGCAGGTTGACGCCCATGCTGAGAACGGTGATTTTACCGCCCTGAGCATCCTTGATTCTCAATGCCGCTTCCACGGCGTTCTCATCAAAAGGGCTGATTACGGGGGGCACCCCTGATGGCGGCACCACCTTCTTGCCGGCTTCTTCAACCTTGAAACTGGAGGGCGGTGCCTCGGGGTCTATTACCTGTTTTACACAGACGATTATATTCACGGTTCCGCTTACCTCATTTCTATTATTAAACAACCAGAATCCAAGAAACTAATTTAGCACCGGGCTAGCTCGGTGTCAAGCA
>CBFDCY010000013.1:0-14900 GCA_965603425.1 uncultured Dehalococcoidia bacterium
ATGGCAGCAGGCTCCCGCCGCTGGCGATGCGGATGATATCCTGATACGTTACCAGCAGGATAAACGTGATAAGCAGGGCGAAACCAGCCATGTGAATCATCCCCTCGATTCGGGCCGGCACCCGCCTGCCGCGTCGCACCATCTCCAGCAGGACAAAGGCTATTCTCCCCCCATCCAGCGCCGGCAGGGGGATAAGATTGATGATGGCCAGATTAATGCTGAGGAAGGCAGCGAACTCCAGCAACGGACTGAGTCCCGCCTTTGCCACCTCGCCGGTGAGCTGGGCAATAGCAACCGGCCCACCTACCACCCTCGGTGCCGTGCCAATAATCATGCTGATAATGCCATTCTTGAAAAGGGTGAACGTGTCAATGCACTCCCGCACGCCCATCGGTATCGCCTGCCAGAAAGGATAGCTCTGGCGGACCACCGTCGGCGAGACCGTTCTCACGGCAACGCCAATCGCGCCTTCTCCTTCCGGTGGCTGCCACCTCGGTACTACCCTGGCCTCCTCAACAGCGTCATCAGTATGGCGAACGAGCAGGGTGATGGCCTGCCCCAGGTTGAGCTGGATATAGCGTTGTAAATCGCCAACGCTATTGACCTGCTTTCCATTCACCTCAAGGATGGTATCTCCGACAACGATTTCTGCCCTGGCCGCGGGTGAGTTCGCAGCTATCTCATCAACCTGCACCTGCCCGTAAATCACGCTATGCGGGACCATGAACGCCACCGAGAAAAGAAGCAGGGGCAGCAGCAGGTTCATCAGCGAACCGGCACTGAGCGTCAGCAGCCTGAGCGGGATTCTCTTGCTGGCGAGACTTCCGGCGACCTTGGGGTCTTCTTCGCCGGCCATTTTGACATATCCGCCCAGTGGTATGGCGTTGAGCGAATACATGGTTTCACCACGCTTGAATGACAGCAGCCGGGGCGGGAACCCGATGCCTACCTCTTCTACCTTGACGCCTGAGGCTCTGGCGGTGATATAGTGCCCGAACTCGTGGGCGATAATAAGTACCGCCAGTATGACAAGAAAAGCGATTATGGTAATGAACACTATTTCACCCCACTTACCGTTTCGAGTAACGTTTCCCGGCCCCAGGCATCCGCTACCTCTATTTCCTCCAGTGTGGGTTGAGCGATAACCCGATGCTGCTCCAGCGTCCGCTCAATAGCGCCGGCAATATCGGTGAAGCGGATGCGCCCGGCGAGAAAAAGCTCCACCGCCACCTCATCAGCCGCGCAGAGCACCGCCGGACAGGTTCCGCCCTGTTTGCCAGCCTCAATCGCCAGTCCCAGGCAGGGAAATCTGCCATAATCGGGGGGCTCAAAATCAAGGCTCCTGACCAGGCTCCAGTCGAGCCGGGGAAGCCGGGGGTTGGACAGTCGTTCCGGATGGGACAGGGCGTACTGGATAGGCAAACGCATATCGGGATAGCTCAGCTGCGCCTTGATTGAGCCATCGACAAACTCCACCATGGAGTGAATGATACTCTGGGGATGCACCAGCACATCAATACGGTCGAAGGGCATGCTGAAAAGCCAGTGCGCTTCAATGACCTCCAGTCCCTTATTCATCAGCGTCGCCGAGTCTATGGTCACCTTCTGGCCCATCTGCCATGATGGGTGCCGCAACGCCTGCGCTACTGTCACCTCTGCCAGCTGCTCGGCTGAATACTGGCGGAAAGGTCCCCCCGAGGCGGTGAGAATAATCCGGGCTGCTGCCTGGTCTTCACCGCTGAGACACTGCCATACAGCGCTGTGCTCGCTGTCCACGGGCAGAATCCGGGCGCCGCTTTTCTTGGCTTCATTGTTGATAATCTCCCCTGCCGAGACCAGCGACTCCTTGTTGGCCAGCGCGATATCTTTTCCCGCCCGCAACGCCGCCAGAGTCGGTCTCAACCCCGCTTTTCCAGACGTGGCAATGACCACCATATCTACCTCAGGACTGGCCGCGATTTCATCCAGAGGTAGTAAGCCGTTTTTTATGTCGACTATGCTTCTTAGTCGCTCAATGTCATTGTTCTCTGGTGAGCCGCCGATGAGCTCTGGCTTGAACTCCTTTATCTGCTCGGCGAGTAGCTCCAGGTTTCTCCCTGCTGCCAGCCCGACAACACGAAACCGCTGCGGCATTGCCCGGATAACATCCAGCGTCTGTCTGCCGATGGAGCCGGTGGAACCGAGAACGGCCACCCGCTTTACCTTGTTAACCATTGCCCTATTATCTTACAACAAACGGGTTCAGGAATGTAATCCTGAACCCGCGAAAATACTGTTTAAAGGTAATCCTTATTTAGCTGACAACTCTAACACACTGAAAAGTGTAATTCGTCTCTCCGACTACGAATTTTTCTCCCTTTTTTCCTCCTCATCGTCTTCTAACATGTTGGGCAAATCAAAAACACGGGGGTCCTTACCCTTATAGCTGGCATCCGACCAGGAATTGAGAAATTCCTTCTCCTCACCACAGACCTTGCAGACACCCCGACTCGTCGGGCCGTCAGCCGACTCAATAGTCCAGTAATGCCGGCAGGCCGTTGTCACCGCCGACTTTTTTTCTTCCAGATCACGTCTGTTCCTCATCTTGCACCTCCTCTCCATAGTATTTAGCATATTTTAGTCCAGCTTATTGTTCCTGTATGTGACTTTTATCCCATATTTAAATAACGAAAAAACACGACAAAAGTTGGGTGGAATTGAAAAAATAATCGTCACAGCTGATGGCTGGGACAGGTTAGCGGAAGATCGCTACTCTTCGGTGATTACCTCGAAGGGGCACTGTATCGCCCCCACGGGGCAGACCATTTCACACATCGTGCACCACTTACTGCACTGCTGGCATCCTATTCTCTCTTTGACCTCGACCACGTTATCAACCAGCACCAGAACGTGGCAGGAGCACACCTCGATACAGAGGCCACAACCGTCGCACTTATCTCGGTCGATTTCTGGCATTTTGGTCATTTATTCCATATTCTCCATGCATCAATAGTCTAATACCCGATTAGGCCGCCTGTCAGCGACTTTTGTCTCACATGCCAACACCGGCGATTTCCCTCAGTGCTTCTTTATCCGTAATCACAACACGATTGCGCTCCAGCCTTACCTTCCCTTCATCTTCCAGCAGCTTAAGCGACCGCCCAATCATTTCCCTGGCCGTACCGGCCATGGCCGCCATATCCTGCTGGGTCAACCGATGCCTCTGCCCATTCGTATCCTCCACGTTCTCAAGCAGTATTTTGGCCACCCTGCCCGTCACTCGCCGGAAGGACAGGTCTTCAACCAGCGAAATCAACTGCTCAATCCGCTGCGACAGCAGTTTCAATATATTCTCTGCCAGCTTCGGGTATTCACGCAGGCTTGCTTCCAGGTCATCCTTTTCCATCCCGTACAGTACCACCTGAGTCATCGCCTCGGCGCTGGCCAAATTCAGCCCTCCGGTAAAGACAGGTACATCATTGAACGAGTCTCCAGGCCGAGCCAGGTATATGATTTGCTCCTTGCCATCGGTGGAGGTTTTAAACACCTTCACTACGCCGGAGATAACAAAATACACAGCGCGTGCCGGCTCGCCTTCAAAGATGACTATCTCTCCACGCGCCACCGCTTTCTCAAATATATGCTTCTGGATTGAGACAAGCTCCTCTGGACTCAATCCCGAGAAATAGGTGTTTGATTGTAAAGACTCCACCTTTACTGCCATATCGTTTAGGATTATACCAGCTTCCAGGTTATCCAGCAAAGCACTGAACACCGAACTTTCACCCCAAATACTTACTGAATGAATTCGCCATCAGGCTGTCTTCTGAAAGTAGTAGCCAACTCCGGGTTCGGTGATGATGTATTTGGGGAGAGACGGGTTCGGTTCCATCTTTTTGCGCAGATGCAAGACATAGATGCGCACATAGTCAAGGTCGTCAACGTATTCCCAGCCCCATACTTTTTCCAGCAGTTGTTGATGTGTCAGGATACGCCCGGTGTTCTGCAACAGGAGTGCCAGCAGCCGAAACTCTATGGGCGTTAATTTCACCCGCGTTCCCTTGACCGTCACCATACGCTGGATAATATCCACGGTAAGGTAACCATCGCTGAAGACGGCTTCTTTGCCTTTCTCTTCCACAGATGAGGGCTGTTCGGCACGTCGCAGCATCGCTTGCACCCTCGCCACCAGTTCTTTATTTCCTACTGGTTTAATGAGATAGTCGTCGGCGCCGTAATCAAGGCCGCGAACCACATCTTCCTCCGTTTTGCGCTGTCCGGTAAGCATGATAATCGGCAAAGCAGGCAATATGTCACGAATACGACTGCAGGTCTGCCAGCCATCCATTTCAGGCATAACCACATCAAGCAGCACCAGGTCTGGCTTGTTGTGGTACAAAATCCGCAAGGCATCCTGACCATTGTTGGACTCCAGCACTTTGTATCCTTTCTTGGTCAGGACTTTAGAAATCAGCTTTACCATTACAGGGTCATCGTCAACGACCAGTATATTTTTCATCATCTCCAAAACTCTGCTATTATTTTTTCTCACCCTGTAGCATCTGATCGATTATCACAGGCAACTCACGAGTACTGATTGGCTTGGAAAGATAGGTGTTGCAACCTGCTTTGAGAAACCGCTCTCTGTCCCCTCTCATGGTATAGGCAGTGAGCGCAATAATTGGTGTATTACTGAAGACAGGCATCTGCCTGAGCCGCTTTGTCACCTCAACCCCGTTCATCTTGGGAAGCTGCATATCCATTACAATCAGGTCAGGTTGCTCCCGGGTTGCCATATCCAGCGCTTCCTCACCGTCGTATGCCTTGAGCAGGATATAGCTCCTCACTCTTAAAAGCATCTCGAGCAGTTTCATATTCTGGCGGTTGTCTTCCACGAGCATTACTCTTTTCTTCCGCAATTTATACCTCCCATCGATTCATCCATTGCCCACCTGTACGGGATTAGCGGCAGCAGCTTTAGCGAAGGGTATGGTGAAATTGAACTGACTCCCCTTACCATACTCGCTGTTCACCCATATTCTGCCGCCGTGTTTTTCGATGATTTGTCTGGCAATGGCCAGGCCGAGCCCGGTACCGCCGACCTCCCTCGGCAGCAGCCTATCAATCTGGCTGAACGGTTCAAAAATGGTTTTTTGATGTTTTTTTCTTATCCCGATGCCACTATCGATAACACTGACCCGGCAACAGTTATTCTCTCTGGACACCTGGATACGCAGATGACCACCATCCGGGGTGAACTTGGTTGAATTGCTCAGCAGGTTAATCAACACCTGCCGTATTTTGTCTTTATCGACGCGCACCGGAGGGAGTCCATCCTCGACGGCTATTTCAAGTTCCTGCTTCCGCTTGTTGATTATGGGCATCATCTCATTTTTCAGCGGCGTAAGGACACTCATCAGCTTGATATTCCTCATTTTTAATTCCATCTTACCTGCTTCTATCTTGGAGAGGTCCAGAATATCGTTGATAAGGCTCAGCAAATGCTGACCACCGCTCAAAATATCATTCAGGCACTGTTTATGTTCCTTATTGAGGCGCCCCACGGCGCCATCCAGCATTAATTCGGAGAAGCCAATGATAATGTTGAGAGGAGTGCGCAGTTCGTGTGACATATGAGCCAGGAACTCAGACTTCGCATTGCTGGCCACTTCCAGCTCTCTGGTTTTCTTCACAAGCTCTCGCTCCTGCATCATTAACTCCCGACTCTGCACTTGAAGCTCCTTGTTTGTTACCTCCAGAAGTTCGCTTTTTTCTTTTAATTCCTGCTCCATCAGCTTGCGCCCGGTGATATCAACCCAGTTCGCCAGGTGATATTTGCATTCTCCTTCTATAACTACTGGCGCAGCGTTTATGTTAACCCAGAACCATTCACCGTTCTTCTTCTGGAACAGTTCCTCTACGCCTGTAGCACCTTCTTTCAACATCTTATTAAAATCCCGGCCTGTTCTGTCCCACGTTTCTTCCGTCCACCACGGATACGGTGCTTTTGCGCTAATAACCTCAGAAAGGGAAAACCCGGATAGCTGTTCCAGTGCTGGATTAACGTACTTGATTGATGTATCAGCATTGAGCACGAGCAGCGGATAGGGAGCGTTTTTCAGCAACGTAGAGCTGAACTCTTCGGACTGCCGCAAGATTTCTTCCCACCGCCGGCGCTCGGTAATATCGGAAATGATGTGAACGGCACCGACGACATTGTCTGCTTCGTCCATAAGAGGGTCCACGGCGATTTCAAGCCACTTGTCACCCTGCAACATCACTTCCGTCTCCCGACGACGTGATTTTTTCATGCGTGCCAGGGGACACTTCTGAACCGGTTCTGCCTGGCCGTGTAAAATCTCACAGCACTTTCTACCGTTAATGTCGCTGTACGACTTGCCTACAAGTTCGGTCATTGCTCTGTTACAGCGAACAATCTTTTCATCACCATCCAGCAGACAGACCGCATCACCGATGCCGTCAAACGTGGTTCGCCACTGATGTACTGATAATCGTATTGCCTCCTCAATTCTTTTACGCTCGGCAATATCATTCTGTAACTGCTCATTGGTTTTATGAAGCAGCTTGCTGGAGTTCTGCAGTCTTTCCACCAGCTTTTTGTTCTCCAGTAAGAGCCGCTGCTGCTTGAGCGCATTGGCAATGGCATTCTTGATTTCATCAGGGTTGACCGGTTTAACAAAATAGGCGTAAGCCCCCTGGTTTACCGCATCCACAGCGGTCTCAACACTGGCATATCCCGTGGTGATAATTACCGCCGCCTCTGGATTTATCTCTCTGGCCGTTTCCATTATCTCCAGACCGCTGACGTCAGGTAACTTCATATCTACAATAACAACTTCAAAAGGGTCTTTTTCCATCACCCTGAGTGCGTCAGCCCTTTTTTCCAGGCCGATAACTCTGTAGCCAGCTTCCTCCAGTATGCCGCACAGCGTTACTCTTTCCCCTGCCTTATCCTCCACAATCAGTATGTTGGCCGGTATTGATGTCATTTTTATTTCCCCTTGGACACCGCCTCAACCAGGTTAATTACTTTTTCTACATTGAAGGGCTTGTAGAGACAGGTATAGACGCCAGCTTCAACGGCGTTCTGAATCAGGTCCTCTTCCGCGTAGCCGGTCATCATTATCACCGTTGCCTGCGGGTTTATTTTTTTCATTTGTTCAAAGGTTTCGAAACCGGTCATATCGGGCAGCCTGACATCCAGAAAAACGATGTCGTAATACTGGCTCCTGACCATCTCAATGGCTTCGGCGCCATCAGCGGCCGTAGCCACCAGATACCCTCTTTCCTCAAGAATTACCTTTAACGTCTCGCGGTCGGCGAAATGGTCATCGACCACGAGCACCAGAGTTTTCTCGGTCAGCAACTCTTCGATAATGGCAATGACCATATTAATATCGAACGGCTTGTAAATAATGGCGTAGGCACCTTCTTCCAGTGCTTCCTTAACCAGCTCCTCCACGGAATAAGCGGTCATCATCACCACGACGGCATCAGGGTCTATCTTTTTGATCTCCCTGAAAGTCTGCACGCCATCTATCCCCGGCATCTTGATATCGATAAAAATAGCGTCAAAGTGCTTTTCTCTTGCCGCCTCTATGGCCTGGTAGCCATCTCCTACGGTCATGACATCATACCCTTTGTCCTCCAGTATGCCACCAAGTGTCAACCGCATGCTGCGCAGGTCATCAACAACCAGGATATCGGTTTGCCCGTTACTGCTTTTCAATGCTTTCCTCCTGAACCGGTGTCTCCAGAGGTAACCTGATGGTAAACGTGGTCCCCTGGCCAGCCACGCTTTCGGCTTCAATTTGCCCACCGTGGCGGTCGATTATCGACTTGCTGACGGCTAACCCCAGGCCGATACCCTTTGCCTTGGTGGTAAACAAGGGTTCAAAAACCTTACCTTTGTCTTCCTCAGCTATGCCGCTTCCGGTATCGATTACATCCAGCTCCAGGAAACCATTTTTCTCTCTGGTGCTTACGGTCAATCTGCCACCTTCCGGCATTGCCTGCACCGCATTGTTAATCACGTTAACCAGCACCTGTTGAATTTGCTCCGAGTCCACAGCTATCTCTGTCGAGTCAGGGCCAAAATCCTCGTTCAGCTCAACATTCTCCGGTATAGGCACCCGCGCCATGGCATCAGCAATTATTCTCCTCACCAGCGTGGGCGCAACCGCCGGTTTGCCAATGCGGGAAAACCCGAGCAGGTCATTGATTATCCTGTTGGAGCTGTCGATTTCATCATCCATGATGTCAAGGAATTCCAGAACCCGCGGCTCCTTCTCCGCCATATCACTTTTGGACAGCTTACCCTTGATATAATAAACGGCGTTTTTAATGGCACCGAGGGGGTTCCTGAGTTCATGACCCACGCCCCCCGCCAGCTGACCTATCGCGGCCAGTCGCTCCGAACGAATCAATCGGTCCTGCGTTTCTTTCAGTTCCTCGTTGGCGGCGGTAATCTCTTCATTGCTGGCCCGCAATTCTTCCTCGGTTGCCTGAAGCTCCTCGTTGGCCGCCCTGAGTTCTTCCTCGCTGGCCTGAAGCTCCTCGTTCTGCAAATTCAATTGTTCATTCTTATCCTGTATCTCCTGCTCCATCCGCTTGCGCTCGGTGATGTCTCTCATCACGGCAAGTAACATCACCGGCTTACCCTGATCATCCCTTACCACACTGGGACCAATAGATATCGTGACCCGGGTGTCGTCTTTATGGGTGATAACCATCTCTATGAATCCCGCCGGAGCGCCAGCCATAAGCTGCCCAATAGAAGCAGAGGCCTTTTCAACCCCCGCCGGTTCAGCCACCGAGTCAAGCAATTGAAGAAGAGGCAATCCCAAAATCTCCTCTCTCTTTAAGCCCATCAGTTGTAGAAGAGGCTCATTGACATCAATTACCTTTCCCTCGAGATCAAGCACACCTATTCCGTCAAGCATACTCTTAAGTAACGCTTCACTATAAGCCCCTGCTTTCTCAAGCTCGCCCATTTCTTACCTCCTGAATAATTCCAAGCGGGACTAAAACCCCCGCTGTGCTCTTAATTAAGTCCTGACCTTCTTATATATCTTAGTCTTACTGTCAAGGCATTCCAGTTTCTCCAGCAGGGCGGCCGTAGGCGTCTCTACTTCACCGAGAACAAGATACCCGGGCACGGCCAGCGAATTATAAAGCTGGTCGAGCACCCTCTCCTGAAGCTGCCTTTGAAAATAAATCAAAACGTTGCAACAGAATATGCAGTCCATCCCCGGCAATGGCAGCTCATCCGCCGAGGTAAGGTCGAAATGAAAAAACTTGACCATCTGCCTGATATCTGCCCTTATTTTATAGTCATCTCCCTCTGGTAGAAAATACCTGTCCTGAATGGAACGGGGCAGGCTTTCCACATCTGAGGCAGGATAAATGCCGGAACGTAATTTGTTTAAATCGAGATAGCCGATATCAGAAGCGTAAACTGTAATATCATAGTGCGTGCGGTCGTCCCCCAGAAAATCGGCCAGCATGATGGCCATTGAATACGCCTCTTCCCCATGAGCACAGCCAGCGCTCCAGAATCGCAGGCAGTAATCTTTCCGTCGCTTTTTGCACTGTATTATTTCCGGGAGCACCAGCGCTGCCATCTGCCGGTAAGTATGTGGACTTCGGAAGAAGCTGCTGACCTTTATAGTCAGGTAATCGGCAAACCGGTCGTACTCATCAGAGTGCAAGTCCAGAAAGCGCATGTAGTCAATATACGTGTTTACACCCGTGGCCAGCATTCTTCTTTCCAGGCGGCGTGTCACGGTGCCACGTCTGTAATCGCGGAAATCATAACCGCTGTCCCGATACACCTTTTCGAGGAGGATATCTAGCACAACCTCCTGGTGCTCGTTAACATTAATCCCCATCTCAAGTGTCACGTTCTTCTTTATCTATATGTCAATGGTAATATAATTATACTTTTAATGTCAATAGACATGCTATAATCCCTCATATAATACTCTTCATCAATGGCTTTATTTGCCTAATGGCAAATAAAGCGTCCAAATACTGCGCTAGGGGAAAACCAGCATATCAAGCACGGGGGGCAGTTTATATGGGGACAATTAAGACACGTGAGGCAGCCTTATATATTATTTAGTACGGTTGGCTGCTGGCTGTCATTGCCTTGATGAAGACAATGATTCTGGCGCGGTCAGCGATACACCATTTAAGGGTAAGTCATTCCAAGCGGTCACACGGAGTCACTCCTTGATAACTCTGGCTAAGTGGAAAAGTGCCACGTCCTCCCGCCGGTACCGGCGCTCCGCCCGCGGGCCAATGCGATAACTCCTCAGTAGCTTCCGGGCATGCCAGCGCCTCACCGTACTGGGATGGACATTGAATATACGAGCGACATCTCCGGTAGTGAGCATTTTGTGTACCCGCTGGTAATGACTCACTAACTACCATTCCTCTCTACTTACAGCTTCCGGGACGTCCTTGCTACCAAACCAGTGGAGAAATACGGCGTTGGGAGGAGCATCCCTGAGAATCTTCTCCCTGACGTCGTCATAATGGCCCTGGTAGGCAGGTATCTGCCCTCCCCGGCCATCGAAGACCATGACTGTATCATCCTTAAGCCTGACCACCGAATTTATCATTTCACTACCGCCCTTTACTAAACCTGCTTTTCGACTCCTGTTTTTATTATAAAGTCATAAGGTTAATTCTCCATAAAAGAACCATTGAAACTCTGTTAAAATCCTTTACTCAGTAGCGTCGATTTTTTAAGGCAGCCGGCATTGTGCTATACTAATCCAGAGTCAACCGATAGGTTGATTATTTTACCGACCCAAGGGAGGCGGCGTGAGCAAACTGATTGATAGGCTGGTCCAGACCGCGGAAACCGTTTCACTGCCGATGGGATTCCGAGTAATCCAACCAGCCTCGGCAAAGCCGAAAATGTCGCTTATTGCCAGAATCGAGCCGGCGGATGATATGGCACGACTGGCTGGTTACATTTCCAGCGTCGATGCTGCCATCATTGCCCTGACCGGCACCAACCAGAAGGCAGTAACGGATATAGCCCGGTCATTGCCTGATACGGTCTGGGGACTGTGGCTGGAAGAGAAAAATAGCCAGCCGATAACGTCCTCAATCGAGGCTGGCGCCGACTTTTTCATCATGCCTCTGGATTCAGAGCCTGACCTTCCCGGCATCGAGAAGGCGGGCAAAATATTGTTCGCAGAGTCGTCACTGAGCGAAGGCCTGATAAGAACGATAAACGAACTGCCGGTAGACGCGGTACTGCTCGCTGATGGCGAAGGAGAAAAATCAGCCGTTACCTGGCATCAGCTCATGCTCTGCCAGCGCTTTGCCGACCTTTTGTCCAAACCCCTGCTCCTCACGATACCGGAATCGGTTAGCAGCGCTGAACTCAAAGCGCTGTGGGATACAGGAGTGGATGGGGTGGTCATTTCGGTGAAAACGGCGAAACAGGCGGAAAAACTGAAGGGACTGCGTCAGATAATCGATAAGTCGGACTTCACCGCACGACCGCGAAAAAAAGTGGCCGCCTTATTGCCGCACATCAGTGAGGAAACGGCTGCTGCCATACCGGATGTGGAGGAAGAAGAGGAAGAGTAGTCCCCTCTTCGAGTTGCCCTCAGGAACCGGACTGAGCTTTCTGCCAGGATTTGCCTTCCGTAGTAATCGCCGGCGCCACTACCATCTCCGCCTGGTGCATTTCCCGAATGGTGGTTGCCCCGCAGACACCCATCGCGGTGCGGATAGCCCCGACGATATTCTGGCTGCCGTCGGTTACCGACGTCGGGCCGAAGAGAATTTGCTCCAGGGTGCCGGCGGTGCCAACTTTAATTCGAGTCCCCCGGGGCAGTGCCGGATGGGGATGGGCCATACCCCAGTGATAGCCCCGTCCCGGCGCCTCTTTCGTCTGGGCAAAAATGGAGCCCAGCATCACGGCATCCGCACCGGCCACCAGCGCCTTGCAGACATCGCCACCTTTACGAAAACCGCCATCCGTGATTATCGGCACGTACCGGCCCGTCTCGCGGTAATATTCATCTCTGGCGGCGGCACAGTCGATTGTCGCCGTCACCTGAGGGACACCGATGCCGAGAACCTCTCTGGTGGTGCAGGCGGCACCCGGGCCAACGCCAACTAACACCGCCGAAACACCGGCCTGCATTATCTCCAGACAGGCGCTGAAGCTGACGCAGTTGCCAACCACCACCGGTAAAGAAACCATGTCACGCAATTCGGAGAAAATCAGGCCACGGTAGCTCTTCGAAACGTGGCGTGCCGTGGTCACCGTAGACTGCACAAAAAGTATATCCGCGCCGGCCTCAGTTATAATCGGGGCAAAGCGCTTGGTGTTGGTCGGCGTTACTGAAACAGCACACGTCCCGCCCTTTTGCTTGATTTCCTGAACCCGCTCACCGATGAGGTTTTCTTTTATCGGCTCGGCATAGATTTCCTGCATCAGGCCGGTCACCTCGGATTGTGGCACCTGCGCGATTCTGGCCAGTATCTCGTCCGGATTCTTATAACGCGTCTGCACCCCTTCGAGATGGAGAACGGCAAGGCCGCCCATTTTGCTCATCGCCACGGCTAAGTTAACATCGGTCACCGCGTCCATGGCCGAGGCAATAATAGGCAGGGAGAAAGTATAATCTTCAATGGTTAAGTCGATATTGGTTTGTTCGGGATTAACCGTTACGTCCCCGGGGACAATAGCCACTTCATCAAAGCCATAGGCACGTCGCAGTTGTTTACGCTGGGGAGATTCCATATTTTTCGACACCATTTGAATTAGAATATAGCAAAACCCGGATGGCAAGTCAAGAAATTCCACCCGCTGTGACCAAGCTAGACAGGGTATGAAGCGTAGGCTATAATACATTACGTTGGGGAAATTGAGCATTCATGCCTAATTTATATGTGGTGGCAACTCCTATCGGCAATCTGGAAGACATATCTCTGCGTGCCTTGCGCATTCTGCGTGAAGTCAAACTCATTGCCGCCGAGGATACACGCAAAACAAAACGGCTGTTGAACGCCTACAGTATTCAAACGCCGATGACCAGCTACCACGAACACAATAAAAAGATTAAACTTGATTATATTTTGAATCATTTGAAGGAAAATGATATAGCTCTGGTTTCCGAGGCTGGAATGCCGGGAGTATCCGACCCCGGCTATGAACTTATCAAGGCGGCGACTCAAGCCGGTATTCCGGTTGTCCCTGTGCCCGGCCCGTCGGCAGTCATCACGGCACTGGTGGTCTCTGGACTTCCCCCCGACCGTTTTCTCTACCTCGGTTTTCTTCCCCGCAGGGCCAGTGCCCGAAGGCAGGCATTGAAATCAGTGGCTCAGGAAACGGGAACCCTGGTCATCCTGGAAGCCCCGCACCGGCTGCAGCCGACACTCAATGACCTGCAACTGCTGCTTGGCGACCGGCAAATCGCGGTATGCCGCGAGCTTACCAAACTTCATGAAGAAGTGTTCCGGGGAACCATAGGTCAGGCTATCGCCCGCTTCACCGAACCCAGAGGCGAATTTACCCTGGTTATTGAAGGTAAAGGGGAAGAAAAACCCCAGATATCAAGTAAGGATATTGAGCAACGGTTATGTGATATGTATCAAAGTGGAGCCAGGACGAAGGAAGCCATCGTCAGAGTGGCCGGGGAGACCGGCCTTTCCCGCCGTGAATTATATCGGACTTTTCTTAAAATAAATAAGGTCTCGGATGAAAACCGGAATCCCTGTCATAGTCTGGAGAGGAGTTAAATCATGCGTCGTGGGTGTATTTCGTTAGGGGAAGTAAAATGTGATGAGTGCCAGCGCACCATCACCCATCCTGAGCGATATCTTGCCGTCGATGAAAGAGACGGCGTCGAAGACGAGGAAGGGGAGGCAAGGCGGTACTGCATTGAATGCTGCCTGAAGAAGGGTTACGCCCAGTACAAAATGGAAAAAGGGGAAAAGATACTGACGTTCCTTGAGTCTGGCATTCCAGAACAAGAATGAGATTGCCTGATGAGCGAGAAAATATTTATCGGCGTTGCCTGGCCATACGCGAACGGGGGACTGCATCTGGGGCAGATTGCCGGCGCCTACCTGCCCCCGGACATATTTGCCCGCTACCACCGCACCAAAGGAAATGAGGTGCTGATGGTCTCAGGCTCGGACCAGCACGGTACACCAATCACCATCAAGGCCGAGCAGGAAGGTAAAAGTCCGGGTGAAATTGCCGCCAGGTACCACCAGCAGTTCCTGGAGTCGTGGCAGAAACTCGGCATCTCATTTGACCTCTTCACCACCACCGGCACGGAAAACCACGCCCGCGTCACCCAGGATATCTTTCTTACCCTGCTCGACCGCGGGTATATTTTTAAGGACACGCTTTCGCAAGCCTACTGCCCCAACTGCCAGCGCTTTCTCGCCGACCGCTACATCGAGGGGATATGCCCGCACTGCAGCTCTGCCGGCGCGCGCGGCGACCAGTGCGAGGCGTGCGGGAAACAGCTGAACCCCGCCGAACTCATTGAGCCGCAATGTCGCATCTGCGGGGCCACTCCCGTTTTCCGGGAAACCGAACATTTTTTCCTGAAGCTGTCCGCCTTCAACGACGACCTCCTGCAGTGGGTTAAAACCAAGACGCACTGGAGACCAAACGTGCTCAATTTTTCCACGCGTTATCTCGAGGAAGGATTGAAAGACCGGGCAATCACCCGTGATATAGACTGGGGAGTGCCTGTGCCCATGGACGGCTTTGAAGGCAAACGAATCTATGTCTGGTTTGAGGCCGTCATCGGCTACCTGTCTGCCGCCAAGGAATGGGCGGCTTTACACGGCGATGGCGAAAAATGGCGCGATTTCTGGCAGAACAGCGACGCCAGGAGTTATTACTTCAT
>CBFDCY010000014.1:0-14504 GCA_965603425.1 uncultured Dehalococcoidia bacterium
GAATTTGACCTCACCAGGGCATCAACCTCATCTATCCTTTCGGTGAATATGTTACTGGCCGGCCTGTTCTCTTTCCTTGCCGGCTGGGCCTTGGACCGTTACGGGCCGAGAGTCGTGGTTCTGCTTATGGGTAGCTTCACCGGCCTGAGCCTTATACTGACCAGCCTGACCGGCGCTGCCTGGCAGCTGTTTATCACCTACAGCCTGCTGCTGGCCATGGGCACCGGCCCCATTTACGCAGTGCCGATGTCGGCGGTCTCCCGCTGGTTTGACAGAAAGAAGGGGCTGGCACTGGGTCTATCCAGCATGGGAATCGGGCTGGGAACGGTGTTCATGGCACCGTTTGCCACCCACCTCATCACCAATTACAGCTGGCATATGGCCTATCTGGTGATAGGGCTGATTGCCCTGGTAGTTGTTGTGCCTTTATCCAGGCTCTTGAAGAAGGAGCCGCGTGAAATCGGTGCTCTGCCTGATGGGGTGAAGAAACTCGATAATGTCATGCCATCTGGGGGTAACGTGGTGTCGCCGGTTGAATCATCCATCCTGTTGATTATCCGGAGCCGAAACTTCTGGCTCATCACTGTCATCCATTTTTTCTTCGCGGGCTGCGTGTTCTTTACCGTTGCGCATCTGATTCCGCATATCACCGATATTGGCTTCTCACCAATAGAGGCAGCCGCTGTGTTCAGTGTGCTCGGGGCCGCCTCGATTCCGGGCAGGTTGTTTATGGGCATTGCTTCGGATAAAATCGGCAGAAAACCGGCTTCGATAACCTGCACCCTGTTTATGGCGGCAGCCATCGCCGGGCTAATCTGGGCCCGTGACCTGTGGAGCCTGTATTTATTTGCCGTTGTTTATGGTTTCTTCTATAGCGGTTTTGGTTCCAGCACCGCGGCGCTGATAAGCGATTCTTTCCGGTCGAAAAACATCGGCACTGCTTTCGGTCTGCTGGAAATAGGCATTGGCACTGGTGCCGCGACCGGTGCCGTGGTTGGTGGGCGTATTTTTGACATCAACCATAGTTATGATATGGCATTCTTGAGCAGCGCGCTGACCCTGCTGGTGGCCGCCGTGCTGTTCACCATGGTAAAACAGGAAACGACCGTATCGCATCATTAATAGCATTGGAATTTCATGATACTATCAAAATTTAAAGATAAGATATTTTATGGCTGGGTGGTGGTGGCTACCTTCTGTATTGCCGGCTCTGCTATCTGGGGGGTTCGCTTTTCCTTCGGCGTCTTTTTTAAGTCGCTGGAGAGCGAGTTTGCCCTGAGCCGGGCAGCCACATCAGCCATCTTTTCCGCGTTTATGGTGCTGGGCAGTGTATTCTCTGTTCTAGGTGGCTGGGCCTTGGATAAGTTCGGCCCGCGGAGAGTCTTTCTGGCGATGGGAATCTGCACTGGTCTCAGCCTGCTGCTCACCGGACAGACCACTGCCCTCTGGCAGATTTTCTTTACCTATAGCCTGCTGCTGGCGATAGGCACCAGCGCCATCTACGTGGTGATAATGTCCACCGTTTCTCGGTGGTTTGAAAAGAAACGAGGCCTGGCCCTGGGCATGGCCAGCATAGGTGCCGGAATGGGCCCGCTGGTGGTGGCACCTTTCGCTACCTACCTGATTTCCGCCTTTGACTGGAGAGGGTCTTTCACTGTCCTGGGTATCATTGCCTTGGTGGTGGTGATACCGTTATCTCTGCTGTTGAGGCGGAACCCGCGGGAGATTGGCTTGCTACCGGACGGAGCTGATTTCTCCGCCAGCGAGACGGTGCCCCCAAAGCTTGTGGTATCGGCGGATTATCTCTCTCCCAGGCAAGCGGTTAGAACCCGCAGCTTCTGGCTGATGCTGAGTACCTTTCTAATCTACTCCGCATATCTGCTAACTATCCTTACGCATCTGGTGCCACATATTACTGACTTCGGTTTTTCCGCAGCGGAAGCAGCCGCTGTCCTCAGTGTAGCCGGCGGGGCGACGATCGTCGGCCGAGTGCTCATGGGTATGGTCTCGGACAGAATGGGGAAGAAGAGGGCGGTGATGCTCGGCGCCGTACTTCATATCATCGCCCTGCTGTGTTTGCTCTGGGCGCGGGAGCTATGGACGTTCTATCTCTTTGCCTTCATATTCGGGTTTGGCTGGGGAGGCATGGGGCCAGCCACGGCGGCATTAATCGGCGATACATTTGGGCTTGGACGGCTTGGAGCCATTCTGGGCCTGCTTGATGTCGGTTTCAACGTCGGGGCGGCGATAGGTCCGGTGGCAGCTGGCCTTATTTATGACCAGAGGCAGAGCTACTTCCTGTCATTCCTGATGGGAATAGGCTTGATTCTGGCGACAATGGTGCTGGTATCTTTCATCAGGCAGGAAACGGGCAGGGCAGCGGACAGTAGGTAGGAGTTATCGTTAATAGATGAACATAGAGGCAGCGAGCTGAGCCAGCTTCATGACGCTGCCCGGGATGATACCCAGCAGCAGCACGCCAAGACAGCACAGGAACAGGGCCAGACGTAACGCTCCGGAGGAGGAAACTTTTCCTACGGAAGCGGTCTCACCCAGCCACATCACCCTGACCACACGCAGATAGTAGTAAGCGGAAATAACGCTGTTGATGACGGCGATTATCACCAGCCATATCATCCCCTGCTGCATCGCCGCGTTGAAGATATAGAACTTGGCCATAAAA
The DNA here is from genome assembly GCA_965603425.1 of uncultured Dehalococcoidia bacterium. Classification (GTDB taxonomy): domain Bacteria; phylum Chloroflexota; class Dehalococcoidia; order Dehalococcoidales; family RBG-16-60-22; genus E44-bin89. Next base: position 2,684 of record CBFDCY010000014.1, read on the forward strand.
CCTGCCGCCGGCGGCATGCCTACCAGCGAGATGAGGCAGAGTGTCAGTGCCAGCGCCAGTAACGGTGCCCGCTTTCCCATGCCGGAGTAATCGTCGATAAGGTTGCTGTCAAGTTTATTGGAGATGGCGATTATGGCGATGAAGGCGCCTATGTTGGTGAAGGCGTAGCTGGCGAGGAAGAAAAGTACGCCGCTCTGTCCGAGAATATTATCGGCCGATGCCACGCCCATGGCAGCCAGCCCCACCATGAGGTATCCGGCCTGGGCGATGCTCGAGTACCCGAGCATGCGTTTGATATTGGCCTGTGGTATAGCAAGTATATTGCCGATGGTCATGCTGATTGCGGCCAGCGCGGCAAATATATATCCCCAGTTCAAGCTCAGCCAATCGGGCAAGCCAAAGGCGGAGAAGAAAACCCGCAGGATAATGGCAAAGCCTGCCGCCTTGCTGGCCACGGACAGGTAGGCGGTGATTGGGGTTGGGGCTCCCTCGTAGACGTCAGGCACCCACATATGGAAGGGAACGGCGGCAATCTTGAAGCCGAACCCGGCGACGAGCAGCACGATGCCCAGAAGCAGTCCGGGGCTGGCCAGGAGTGTCATCGGTGGCAGCGCCTGGATAACCTGGGCAATTTCACCCAGCTGTGTCTTGCCGGTGAAGCCGAAGATCAGCGCCATGCCGTAGAGCAGCACCGCCGAAGCGACCGCTCCGAGCAGCAGGTATTTCAAAGATGCCTCGCTGGACTTTTTGTCTTTCAGGAAACCGACCAGTGCATAGAGGGAGATGCTGGCCAGTTCCAGCGCAATGTAGATGGCAATCAGGTTGGTGGCGGCGGCCATCAACATCATGCCCAGAGTGGCCAGCAGCACCAGGGCATAGTATTCGCCCTGAAAACGTGAGAACTTGCCGACGTAATCGGTGGAAGAGAGAATCACCAGGAAGGCAACGCCCAGAAAGAGCACCTTGAAGAAAAGGGCGAAGTTGTCCACGGCCAGCATGTTGTTGAAGATGGCCGGGTAGCTGCCGCCCCACATGGCGATGGTGATGCCGCCCGCAATCACCAGCCCGGAAATGCTGACCTGTGCCAGCCACCGCTTCTGCTCGACGAATAAATCGAGCAGGATAACGATGATCGCAGTGGCTGCCAGGGCTATTTCCGGTATGAACAGGGCCAGGTTCAATATATACTCCTTGTCATCATTTTATCCACCCAGCAGTCCCACAATGGGCGAAATGCCGAGCTTGAACACGTCGGTGATGATGGCTGGATAAATACCCACCAGCATTATCACCGCTATAAGGGCGAACATATACACTTTCTCCAGGGTATCGGCATCAGCTGTGCCGTTGTACTGTTCCAGCGGCGGGCCGTAAAAAACCCGCTGCAGCATCCAGAGGATATAGCCGGCGGTGACCACCACGCCGAGCACGCCCAGAATGGTGTAGCCCTGAATCCAGGGCACTGTAGTCGAGGAGAAGCTGCCGACGAAGACCAGAAATTCGGCGGCGAAGCCGCTGGTGCTCGGCAGTCCCAGAGAGGCCAGTCCGGCGATGGAGAAAACCACGGTGATTATGGGCACCTGTCTTGCCAGGCCGCCAAGTTTTCGAAGGTCGCGCTCGTGTGTGTTGTGCATTATCAGCCCCACCATGGCGAAGAGCAGGCCGGTGACCACTCCGTGGCTAAACATCTGAAGCGAAGCACCGACCAGGCTAACCTTGCCCAGAGCAAAGATGCCCAGTAAGACATAGCCCATGTGGCTGATGCTGCTGTACGCGATGAGCCGCTTGAAATCGTTCTGCCGCATGGTGACGGCGGCGCCATAAAGCACGCCGATAATCGCCAGTATGACCAGTATCACGGCGAACTGCTGCGCTACCGGCGGGAACATGGTGACGCAAAGTCGAATCATGCCGTAACCGCCCATCTTGATGAGCACGCCGGCCAGCATGACGCTGACCGCCGTCGGCGCGTCAGTATGGGCATCGGGCAGCCAGGTATGGAACGGGAAGACCGGCAGTTTGACGGCAAAGCCGATGAGCAGCAGGAAGAAAATGGCCGCCGCTGGCATGATGGACTGCACCATGCCGAGGCCCTGGTTGCCGATTTCCAGCATACTGAGGCTGCCGGTGGTGAAATACAGGCTCAGGATACCGGCCAGCATGAAAGCGCTGCCGAAGAGCGTGTACAGGACGTACTTGATTGCCGAGTATTCCTTGCGCCCCGCCCCCCAGATATTTATCAGGAAGTACATCGGGATGACCTCTATCTCCCACATGATGAAGAAGAGAAGCAGGTCGAGCGAAAGGAAGACGCCGAGGATGCTGGTCTCAAGGAGAAGGAGCCAGGCGAAATATTCGCGTACCCGCAGGTGAATCTTCCAGGAGATGAGAACCGCCAGGAAGCCCAGGAAGGCAGTGAGAACCACCATTGGCAGGCTTAGGCCGTCTACCCCCAGATGATAGTGGGCGTTAATCGGGGCAATCCACAGCGCTTTCTCCTCGAACTGAATCAGGCCAGCGGCTTCAGGCGACCGGTTAAACAGGGCAAAGAGGATAACGGACAGAGCGAAGGGCACGAAAGTAAAGAGAGCAGCCGTCCACCTGATAACCCGCTCACGATCGCTCAGCACAAAGGCAATGAGCACCGCGCCCGCCACAGGCAGGAAGAGTATCGTTGTCAGATAGCCCGAACCCAACAAGGTAAACTCCTTTTCTCCTTTTTATTTAGCCGAAAAAGTAAATGGCGAAAATAATCGCCAGTATACCGATGCCGATGAACAGTCCGTAGAGCTGGAGCTGTCCGGTCTGGGCATGCCGCATAGCTCTGCCACTGGCGATGGCACCATTGGCCACGCCGTTGACCGTCCCGTCCACGACCCGGTTATCAAACTGCTCAAAGGCGGCGAAAATCCCTTTGAGCAGGGCATTTCTCACGATTATATTTTCATACAGCTCGTCAAGCCAGTATTTACGGTAGAACAACGTATGGAGCGGTTTGAACATGCCGCCGATTTTTTCCGCGGAAATCCAGGACTTGCTGTACATGGCGTAGGCGAGCAGAATGCCCAACCCCGCCAGTATTAATGATATCCAGGGAAGCGTCTGGGTGAAGGGGTGGAAGAGGCCTTCTAAGAAGCCGTGCGTATGGCCGTGCCCCATAAAGGCGCCGAAGTGCCCGGTCACGTTCCAGAGCCCGGAGAATATGGCTAATACTGCCAGAATTATCAGTGGTATGGTCATCACCCTGGGTGATTCGTGGGGCTGGCCGTGATGGCTATCATGCCCGTGGGCGTTCGGGTCACCGCCCCGGTACTCCCCGCCGAAGGTCATAAAGACGGCGCGGAACATGTAGAAGGCGGTCATGAAGACCGTTATCATTGCCAGATAGAACAGCACGGGCTGGCTGGCAAAAGAGCTGATGACAATCTCGTCCTTGCTCCAGAAGCCGGAGAGCGGCCAGATGCCGGCGATGCTCAACGAGGCGATGACAAAGGTGGCGTAGGTCCAGGGCATATACTTTTTCAAGCCTCCCATCAACCGCATGTCAAAGGTGCCGGTGGCGTGGTTGACACTGCCTGACCCCAGGAATAATAAAGCCTTGAAGAAGGCGTGGTTGAACAGGTGGAAAATGCCGATGGCCACCCCGCCCGCGCCCAGCCCCAGCATCATGTAGCCGAGCTGGCTGATGGTGGAGTAGGCCAGCACGCGTTTGATATCGTTCATCACCAGACCCATGGAGGCGGCGAAAATGGCGGTTATACCGCCGATAATGGCCACCGTGGTCAGTGCTGTCGCCGAGTGTTCGAAAAGGGGGAACATGCGGGCGACCAGGAAGACCCCGGCGGCTACCATCGTGGCCGCATGGATTAAGGCGCTGACCGGTGTCGGGCCTTCCATGGCGTCGGGCAGCCAGACGTGGAGTGGGAACTGGGCTGACTTGCCCACCGCGCCGGCGAAAATGCCAAGGGCTGCCCAGGTGAGCACCGTGCCCGCCAGCGCACCGGCAATGGCCAGCTCGTGCAGCTCGTGAATATCAAAGGTGCCCGTATTCAGATAGAGCAGCAGTATGCCGGCCAGAAAACCGAAGTCGCCAAGCCGGGTAACGATGAACGCCTTCTTGGCGGCATCGGCGGCGGACGGTTTGTGGAACCAGAAACCGATGAGGAGGTACGAGCAAAGCCCCACCATCTCCCAGAAGACGAACATAAAGAGCAAATTATCGGCTATCACCAGGCCTATCATTGATGCGGTGAAGAGCGACATCCAGGCGTAGTAGCGGTGGTAGCCGGGGTCGCCGTGCATGTAGCCCTGCGAGTAAATCTGCACCATCAGGCTGACCACGGTGACGACGATAAGCATCACTGCCGTCAGCGAGTCCATAATAATGCCGAGGTGAATGGTCACCCCGTCCTCGATGACCACCCAGGTAATGTCAGGGACGGGTATTTCATGGTGAGGAGCGGCCATCACCGCGAACAGCGCCCAGATGGAAAGGGCCAGAGAGCCGCCAATGGCAGCGATGGTGATATAGCCGGCTACTCTTGATTCCGGTTTAACGAAGGGGCGGATGAAAAAGGCGATAAAGACAAAGGAGAAGAGCGGGAGCAGGAATATCAGCCAGGCCATTTGATACGGCATCATAGCTTCCTTAATACGTCCCTTATCACGTGTTCTTTGTCTTTCGGCACCATTATGGAGTACCCGGTGAACTCCTGGCCGATAGGTACGCCTGAGGCGGGCAGAATGCGGGCGGGAACTCCTTCTCCTTCGAAGAGCTCCTGCCACATCTCGGCCACCATCAGGCTGTTTGCTTTCTTAACTTCAACCCACATGTTTTACCACTTCAATAAATCGATTTTGCTGACATCAATATCTTCCAGGCCGCGGTAGATGGCGAAGATAATCGCCAGGCCAACGGCCACCTCGGCTGCCGCCACCACGATGACGAAAATGGCAAAGACCTGTCCCGTGAGCATGGCCGGCACCACGTAGCGTGAAAACGCCACCAGGGTGATATTGACTGCATTGAGCATCAGCTCGACGCACATCAGGATGATAACGGCGTTGCGCTTGGCGAGCACGCCGTAAAGCCCGATGGAGAACAGGATGGCGGACAATATCAAATAATGTTGCAGGCCTATCACCATTTGCTTATTTCTCCCTCGCCAGGACAATCGCTCCCAGGATGGCGGAAAGCAGCAACACCGCGGCAATCTCTACCGGCAGGAGATAACCACCTTCACCAAAGAGGCTATTCGCCAGAGCGGCGGTGGTCGGAGCCGTCGGCATTATGCCTGATATCGGCCACGGCGTGTTGATTAACGTTAAAACGAGTACTTCCAGAAACAGGATGGCAATTATAAAAGCGGGTATCTGAAAACGGCTGTTCGGGCTGCCCTGCTGTACCTCTCTGGTCATCAGGATGGCCAGAATAATAAGTACCGATATGGCACCCACGTAGACCAGAATCTGGACGGCGGCCAGAAAATCGGCGCTGAGGGTAATGTAGACCCCGGCTACCGTTAGAAAGCACAGTATCAGCGATAGCGCCGCCCGGAAAACGTTGCGCAGCAGAACCACGCCCAGCGCGGCGATAATCGCCACTGCGGCCAGCATCCAGAAAGAGATAGCCAGTCCCATTACCGTTTCTCCGTCACCTTCTCTATGAGCAGGGTCTGCTCGGGCAATTTTTCCGCTTTATCCGGATAGAAATAGCCGCTGACCTTCCTCTCCGGCGTTTCCAGCATCCTCTCTTTGTCCTGCACCAGTTCACCGCGGCGGTATTTTGCGCACTCAAAATTATGGCTGAAGTACAGCGCTTCATACGGGCAGGCTTCAATGCAGAGGCCGCACTGGATGCAGTAGCCGGTGTCGGCCTCGTATTTCTCGACGACGTACTTATTTTCTGCCGTGTCGGTTGAGGTGACGATTTCAATGGCACCCTGGGGGCAGGTCTTGGCACAGGTGCCACAGCCGGTACACTTCTCCTGGTTCCAGATGAGTTCATTGCCCCGGAACCGCCGCGAGATGTTGAGTCGTTGCTCCGGGTACTGTGACACCGTCGGGTGGCGGAACAGATGCTTGATGGTTACCGTCAAGCCCTTGGCGATGCCGATTCCGTACCGTTCAAACTTCAACTCTACCGCCTCCTAACCGGAAGAAAAATCTCGACCATATGAGAACCATGATTGCCATCACGGCGATATTTACGATAATCATCACCCAGACCAGTTCGGTGGGCCAGCCGGCCAGCACCTGTAAAGCGGTGATAAACAGGTTGAGCAGTGACATTGGGAAAAGGAACTTCCAGGCGAAGGCCATCAACTGGTCGATTCTTATCCTGGGCAGGGTGGTTCGCGTCCATACCATGGCGAAGAAGACAAGGATAATCTTGACGACGAACCAGAGCCACGGTGGCAGTATCGGGCCTTTCCAGCCGCCGAGGAAGAGGGTGGCGATGATGGCGGAGATGGCCACTGCCTCGGCATACTCCACCAGGTAGAACATGGCGAATTTCATGCCCGAGTACTCGGTGTGGAAGCCGGCCACGATCTCGGAATCGGCTTCCATAAGGTCGAAGGGGCTGCGGTTAATCTCGGCGCAGCCGGCGGCGAAGAAGAGCAGGAAGCCAAGCGGCTGGAGCAGGACAAAGGGAACGTTTTGTGCCACTACAATATCGTTCAATGACAGTGAGCCGGCGATGAGCACCACGCCGACGATGGACAGCACCATCGGGATTTCATAGCTGACGATGGCGGCGACGTTGCGCATGGCGCCGAGGAGGGAGTACTTGTTGCTCGAGCCCCACCCGGCCATGAAAATGCCCACCGTGGACACCGAGCTGATGGCTACCACATACAGGATGCCGATATCCAGGTCGGCCAGCAGGGCACCGTTTTCAAAAGGTATCACGGCAAAGAGCATCAGCGCCGGAGCGAAGGCGATGACCGGCGCCAGCCAGTGGACGAGCTTGTCGGCGGCGGCAGGCACGATATTTTCTTTGAGCAGCACCTTGACGGCGTCGGCCACGGGCTGAAGGAGGCCAAAAGGTCCGGTGCGGTTGGGACCGAGGCGCGACTGCATCCGGCCCATTCCTCTGCGTTCTATATAGATGACGCCCATCACCAGAGTGAGGACAAAGCCGATGATAACCACGGTGAAGAATAGCCAGTGCCACCAGAACCCGCCCGGCCAGTCCGGCGGGACTGCCTGGGAATTGACCATGTTATATATATAGAACTGAAAAGTTGCCATTAGCGGTCAATCTCACCCACGGTAATATCGATACTGCCGAAAATAATGATTAAATCGGCTATCTTCCAACCGCGCACCATATCGCGCAATGCCGTCAGGTTGATTAAGCTTGGCGGACGAATATGGCAGCGGTAAGGAGCGATGGAATTATCTGAAACCAGGTAGAAACCAAGTTCGCCCTTGGGGCATTCTAGCTTGGCGTATGCCTCGCCGACTGGCGGTCGAACCAGGTGGGGCACCTCGGCTCGCACAGGACCGGACGGGAGCTGCTCCATTGCCTGCCGGATAATGCGCAGGCTCTGCCGCATTTCTTCGACCCTCTGGCGGTAGCGGTCGTAGCAGTCGCCCGATTCTTGTACCGGGACATCGAAATCAAAGCGGTCGTATACCGAGTACGGGTCAGCCTTGCGGATGTCCCAGTTCACGCCGCTGGCGCGGAGCATCGGCCCGCTGGCGGAGCTGTTTATCGCCTGCTCTTTGGTTAAAATACCGACCCCCCTGGAACGGGCAATCAGTATCTCGTTCTGCATTAAAAGGCGGTCATACTCGTCCATGAAGCGCGGCATCATGTCCATGAACTTGCGCAGGGCGGGCATGAACTCCTCGGGCAGGTCCTGGCTGACGCCGCCCACCCGCATGTAGTTATAGGTGAGCCGCTGGCCGCTGACCATCTCGAAGAGGTCGACAATTCTCTCCCGTTCCCGGAACATGTAGAGGAAGGGAGTGAAGTAAGCACCGCAGTCATTCAAAAAGGAGCCGACGGCAATCAATAGGGATGCGACGCGCTGGAGTTCCGCCATGATAACCCGTATATACTCGGCGCGCTCCGGCACTTTAATCTCCGCCAGCTTCTCCACCGCCAGGCAGTAGGCGAAGTTGTTGCTCATCGATGAAATGTAGTCCAGCCGGTCGGTCAGCGGTACGATGCCGTTGTATGTCCGCTGTTCGGCGAGCTTCTCTATACCGCGGTGCAGGTAGCCAAACACCGGCTCGATATCGACCACCACCTCACCGTCGAGTGTCGCCCGCATGCGGAACACTCCGTGGGTGCTGGGATGAACCGGCCCCATATTGAGCACAAAAGGTTCAGCGCGCACGGCCATTATAGGTAGTCCTTCCGCAGGGGATGTCCCTCAAAGCCATCCCAGAGGAAAATACGCTTCATGTTCGGGTGTCCTTCGAAATTAATGCCGAAGAGGTCGTAAATCTCCCGCTCCTGAAAGTCAGCGCTCTGCCACAGGCCAGTTACCGAGGGCAAAGCCGGGTTTTCGCGGTTGTAGCACCGGGCCTTGACCATCAGGCTGTGGTTGTGTTCCAGGGAACTGAGCAGGTAGGCGACCTCAAAGTGGTCATAGTAATCGACAGCGGTGACAAAATTGAGATAATCGAAGTCAAGCCCCTCGGTTTCCTTCAGAAAACGGGCGACGTCAAGAAGGTGGTCGCTTTTAACCACCAGGTTTTCCGGGCTGGATTCAACCACGCTGCCGGAGAATTTCCCTTCTATTTTAGTGGCGACTTCCTTACCGGAGAGGGCAACTGTCATCTTTCCAGTATCTTTCTCACATCGATATTCTTGCGTCGGGCAATCTTCTTCTGCAACATCTGAATGCCGTAAATGAGGGCTTCGGGGCGGGGAGGACAGCCGGGAACATACACATCTACGGGGATAATCCGATTATAGCCCGGCACCACGGCGTACTCCGCCGAGGCAAAGATGCCGCCGCTGATGGCACAGGCGCCCATGGCGATGACCCATTTGGGCTCCGCCATCTGGTTGTAGATGCGCCTCACGTTCGGTGCCATCTTCCAGGTCAGGGTGCCGGCGGTAATCATCAGGTCAGCCTGGCGGGGAGAGGCGCGCAGTATTTCCATGCCGAAACGCGACAGGTCAAAGCGCGGGCCGTTGGCGGCAATCATCTCAAAGGCACAGCAGGCGGGAAAGCAGATGGCCGTCCAGAGTGAGGAGCGCCGCCCCCAGTTAATCAACGCATCCACCGAGGTCAGTAAAATATTCTGCTCCAGCTCCTCGCCCAGCCACTGGTCAGGGTCAGGAATCGGCTGCTGGCTTTGGGCCTTCAGGTCTTCAATGACCTGGCCTTCTTCCCGGTCCAGCTCGATATCAGAATAAATATATTTCTTGGCAGGTTCTATTTCCATTCCAGAGCCTTCTTCTTCCAGGCATAGACATAGCCGACCAGTATAATGGACACCAGGATTAGTACGGCGATAAAGCTGGCACCGCCCAGCGCTCTCAGGTTGACCGCCCAGGGGTACAGGAGGACCACCAGGACATCAAGGGCCAGAAATATCAGGGCATAAAAATAATAATGAAAGTTGAACTGGACCCATGTCTTGCCGATGGTTTCCATGCCGCATTCAAAGATGGAGTTTTTAATTGGATTGGGATTGTGAGGGACGATTTTAAGAAACCTGAGGGCGATAGGAATAATTACCATGAAAAGGGTGAAAAGAACAGCCGCGATTAAAAACAGTCCGATATATCCGTAGTTCGTGAGCAACTATCTGCCTCACAAGGAAAAATCAATCGTCGTAGTATAGCACAATCATTTCTGACAAGGCAAGTATTTTTAAAAGTGACTTTTTCAGGTTTAACTTTTTAACTTCGGAAGATTAAAAGGATTACGGCGGTAATGGAGCTGATGAAGGAGGTAATAGCAGTACCTATGAATACTTTCACCAGGATGCTTCGGACCATCTCGAGTGTTTCATATGGCCAGTTCAGTTGTTCGATAAAGACGTTAAACCAGCCCTGCCCGAGCATGAATACAATGATGGTCAGGAAAGCGGAGATGAAGAAGACGTAAAGTATTACTTTGAGGCCGGTGTTCCTCGTCTCTTCATTATCATCTGCCATTTCACTTCACCTGGTAAAAGCGTAAACGAAGTATAAAGCGGGTTTCATGCTATGTCAATAGCAATCGAATGAAACAGGTAAATCTGGCGGGTGTCGGCACTGCGTCTTCATTGACATCGCTTCCGTTACTTTGTAAACTGACTTCATCCAACCTTTGACCCGTCGCTATTCTAAGTCTGGAGTAATACCATCATGTCGATAGAAAATGCCGCTCAGGAACTGGCCGAACTGGTCCGGCGTGGCGACGCCGATTATATTGAGGCTCATCTTGAGGAGAGCCAGGCGAGCCATATAGTGTATCGGGGGAGGGAACTGGAGTCCGTTGGCAGGTCGGAGGCGGTTGGGGGCAATGTACGGGCAATGGTCAGGGGGGGCTGGGGCTTTGTCAGTTTCAATAATCTGGATGACCTGCGGGGTCGGGTCGAGATGGCCATCAGGCAGGCCGGGCTGGTGGGCAGCGAGACGAGCCAGCTGGCGGCGGTGGCACCGGTGGTTGACCGGATATCAGCAGGAGTGGACAGAGACCCGGTAACCATACCTCTTGCCGAAAAAAAACAGGTGCTGGACGAGTACAATGAGATTATCTGGCGGCAGCCCGAGATACAGACCTCTAACATTGGCTACAGCGACAGTCGTAAGCGGGCCATCTTCCTGAGTTCACCGGGAAGCTATATTGAACAGGAAAGGGCGGACATTAACCTGCGCGTCGCTGCCGTAGCGGCTCGGGACGGCGATATCCAGCAGGCAGGGCTGAGCATGGGCAGTCGCGGAGACCTCGCTCCGGTCAGGCAACTCCACCAAGAGGTGGAACGTCTATCGCGTCATGCTGTGGAACTGCTCTCAGCACCGCAGGCCAAGGGCGGGGAATACACGGTGGTCCTCGACCCGGTGCTGGCCGGTGTCTTTGTCCATGAGGCCTTCGGGCACCTGTCTGAGTCTGACTTTATCTATGAGAATGACCGTCTGCGTGAGCTCATGGCACTGGGGAAGCAATTCGGCAGCCGGGAGCTTAATATCGTGGACACGGCCACGCTGCCCGGACTTCGCGGCAGCTATAAATACGATGATGAAGGCGTGCCTGCCGCCAAGACTTACCTCATCAGGGAAGGCAAACTGGTGGGCAGGCTTCACTCAAGGGAGACAGCCGCCAAGTTGAAAGAGAAGCCCACCGGCAATGCCCGCGCTATAAACCACCGCTATCCTCCCATCGTCCGCATGAGCAATACCTTTATTGAGCCGGGCACGATGTCCTTTGAAGATATGATCAGTGACATTAAAGAGGGCATCTATGCTAAAAACTGGTACGGTGGCACCACCAGCATGGAAATGTTCACCTTCTCGGCTGGTGAGGCCTATATGATACGCAATGGCAAAATCGCGGAGGCGCTGCGGCCGGTGGTGCTGACCGGCAACGTGTTTGACACGCTTAAAAATATCGACGCCATTGGCAATGACCTTGATATGAACCAGGGAGGTGGCTGCGGGAAGGGAGGGCAGATGCCGCTGCCGGTGGCCAACGGTAGCCCTCATATCCGAATAAGCCGCTGCCTGGTGGGAGGTAATTAGGTGGAAGAAATACTGGTTCAGGCGAAAAAGGTCGCTGAGGATGCGGAGGTATTCTCCGTCGCTTCGGAAGAAACGCAGGTTTATTTCGAGGCGAACCGGCTGAAGCATCTCCAGACCAAACAGCAG
>CBFDCY010000015.1:0-14335 GCA_965603425.1 uncultured Dehalococcoidia bacterium
AGAAGCGCCGGGCAATCGCGTCATAAGGTTAATTTAAGCATGTTAATTCACCAAACCGGGTATATATATGCCCGTTCGTCTTCTAATTCCTTAGGATAGTCTCCTATACTAAAGCCTTCAGCCGTAGTTTCAAGAAACCAGTATTTGTCGCCGAGGTATTCCCAATAATTTCCGTAAGTGTTAGGCACATCTACGCCAACGGCTATGTGCTGGTCGTCTTCCATGTATAATAAAATCACATTTATCCCCAAGCTATCTAATAAAGTAGCGACCAGTATTGAGGTATCTTCGCAGTCACCACCGCGGTCAAAAAGTGTCTCCACGGGGTATCTGGGATATTCGTCACGGCTTTTTGTGTCGTAATCAACTGTATAAGGTAGACTTTGCACGAATGATGCCACAAAATTAGCAAGTTGTCGGTCAGTATATCGCTTTGTGTCAGCAATTTCACGGAATTCGTTGACCAAGAACTGGATGCATGGGTCTGATTCCGACTCTGTAGCCATATCAACGAAATCCGCAACATCTATTGGTCGTTTTTTCTCCGAGTAATTTACATAGCTTGACAGGGTAATGGGTATATTAAGCTCCCAGCTGCCATTGTAGTTCCATTCGTAGTGTTGAGGCACGTCTATGCTTAACACTTCGTTAAGGCGATTTCCTAAACTGATAATGCTCTTCGACTTCTCGCTTAATTGTTGTTGATAACCATCTATTTCTTCTTCAGTCTTGCTCAAATCAGATTCCAGACTGGTATACTGTTCTTCCAAAGACGAAATTTGAGTTCTCAAGTTTGTAGATTCTGCTTCAAGTCCACTTATTTCTGATTCCTGGTTTTGAATCAATGATTCCTTTTGGTTGATTGCTTGTTCAAGGCTGCAATTAAGCTGCACCAATTGAGATATTTCGTTATACTGACTATTTATTTTTGCTGCATGGGTTTCAAGCACGGGTGTATAGTTCAAATAACTGATCAAATAACCAAGCCCACCACCAGCCAATAAAGCAACCACGATAATAAGCACCATCTTTTTCATAGCTATCTTCACCTTTGTCAGAGATAGCTAAATTATAGCTGGAAACGACTGATTGTCAATATGTTAAGTTACAGTTGGACTCTTAATCGACAGGTAGACGCTAGCCTGTTGGGGCTGATAATCAAAGGGGGAAATTGAGGCTGAGGCCTGATGGGGTTGATGGACTCAATACTAAGCAAAGAACATATTCTGGGTAATTTCTTCCCCGGGTTTGATAATGATAAATCTACTGTCTTCCCATTCGCCCTTCATCAGATTATCGAACAGGGCCAGGGAGCCTTGAATCTCTTCATATTTTGTGCCCAGGAAATCAGCATTTTCTTGGGCATAAGAACGATACTGGTCAGGGTCATACGCACCGGTATCTATCAAGACAAGGCGTGAATAATTTTTGAACATTTCCCTGATAAGCCATTCTGCTGTCTCAGCGCCATACCGCTGCTTATATTCGTTGAACGTTGCTATCGGAGCTTTCGCCTCCTCAACCCAACCTTTGGTAAGATAATACGATGCCGGCGCCTTATTATGCTCCTGCAGTTGCCTTTCCAGTGACCCCAACCAGTAGGTAATACAATCATGAGCTTTAGGAATAACTACTGGTATGTCTCTCGCCTTGATGCCCAGTGTGCCATTGCCGCATAAACCGTAGCCAAGCAATATATAATCGAACCCACCACTATTGACTTCATCTATTTTCTCCTGGATAACAAGCCTCATCTTGTCAGGGGTCTGATGCAGACCCTGCTCCAGAAATTCGATATGAACTCCGTCTGGATTTGTCGCCAGAAACTCGTTCTTCAATACGCTACAGGCAATAATCAATAACTTCATTCTAGTCTCACCCACGTATGCCAACGTTTGATTTCCAGATAATGGTAATGTATGGCTGCCTCAACGTATGTGATATAAGTCACATATCAGTATCAGGCATAGCAATAACAATCGAGAGATTTATCAGCGCGCCGGGCTGCTGGTCCATCGGTATATAAACTGCCGGGGGTAAGGCCCGTTCATCTATCCCTGAGCACTAACTTCAAATATTTCCCGAACCGGTGGCGCTGTCAGGCAATCATTGAACTTAGTCAGTTGCTCTTGAAAAAAGCCACTCTCTTCAGTGGCGATGATATCCTCTTCATTATCCCACAGTGTTATGGCAATACCCTTACCTGTTTTACGGTCGGTGAGGAAATAACCGGTGCGAGAACCCTTTTTAGATTGGCGGGCGGGGGTAACGTTCTCTTTGTAAGTCCTGACCGCTTCATCTATCATATTGCTCTTCCATTGAAATGTTACTATTCGTGCAAACACTCTATATACCCCCGGGTTGTTTTACATGAGCCTGTTACTAATCACATGCCGGGCTGAAATGGTAAGCGATAAAATATCTACCCATCTTCACCACTTATATAGCCTTAATAACAAAGGTGCCCTCTAACGGAACAGTTCATCAAGCGAAAGCTCTTCTTTCTTGACTTCCTCACCTATCGGCCAAGTGAAACGTACCGATACCCTCGGCGGCACCCCTATCCCCGCCTCGACGGACATCTCTGTGGGGCCAAAATCCAGAGCGATTTCATAGGCTTTGTGCAACGCGTCCCTGATGTGGTCACGAACCGCTACCAGTGGCTTCCCACGGAGACTATCGGAGCGTCTCATGATAATGCTGATTTCGTTTTCTATTCGCAGCAGCTCGGCCAGTTTATCGGAGAGCTTGCCTTCGGCAGGTTTGCCATCTTGCTGAAAGACCATATCAGCACCTCCTCTCTAGTTCATCTATCTATATGCGCCTGTCCTTGACATCGTGCCTTTTTCGCTATAGTATGCCATCGATACTAGGCTGTCAAATTGCGGATTGCCCGATATGAAACAGGCGAACAAAGAAGAGGCGGGTTAATGGAAAAGTCAAAGATGCACACGGTGAGGCAAACTGCCTCACATTCTTATGCCTCAGGTGGAACCGCTCGGCGCACAGCTGTTGCCGGAAGACGAGCTGCTGAACAAGGACAAAACTCGTTTGAGTATTCCTTTCCCGCACTCCGGGCATTTTATGTCAAGGTCACTATCGGCCATGCTGCGGCGTAACTCCAGCTTTTTGCCGCATTTCGGGCATTCGTATTCATAGAGTGGCATGTAAGGCGTCTCCTCAGTCTATTTTAATCGCACCGACAGGGCACACCATCTCACAACCTTTCATCCTGTCACAACGCCCGTGGTCAGTTACCGCTGCCGTATCTTTATTGTTATCAATATATAGAATGCGCTGCGGACAGATTTCAACGCACGCCCCACATCCCATACATGTCTCGTCATTTATGTTAACTATTTCGCCCATGCTAGCCTTTTCCACCCTTCCTATCATCGGCCTTTACATCCTCGGAGTCTTTCCCGAGACCCCAGTTGAACGGTGCTCAGCCAAACTGAGGCCTTTCGTTACCACAGCCATCAGTGGCCTCGCCGCCCCTGTCTGACGCGCCGGCCGCGGAAACAATATACAGGCCAACCAGCGCGCCAATCAGCGCACCTATTCCCATATTTGAGGTAAGGGAAGCACCATCACCCTGACTGTACAGGTAACTCAAGGCGACGCCGAGAGCCGCACCGACCAGCACCCCGATTACGTATCTTGATTTCATCTGCTATCACCAGCAACCCTTTCTATTCTCAGTAACAATTAGATTGTATTGCATTGTTTTCAGCCTGTCTGTGACTATTATCACTTCAACCGGGCTATCAATATCCCTCGGGCCCGAGACACAGTCCCCCATCAACGATGATATTCTGGCCGGTTATATAGCTGGATTCGTCAGAGACCAGGAAAAGCACTGCGCTGGCGATTTCTTCCGGCTTGCAAAGCCTGCCCAGCTTGATTCCTTTTTCCCACTGGGGAATGCGGTCGGGCGCCATTTTAAAGACACGCTCTGTTCCCACAATGCCGGGAGAAACACAGTTGACCCGTATCCCGTACTCCGCAGCCTCCTTGGCCAGCGTTATGGTCATGCCAACAATGCCCGCCTTGGCCGCGGAATACTCAACGCCTTTCATCATACCGATTACCCCGGCAGTGGAAGAGATGCTGACAATGGCGCCACGGCGCCTTTCCATCATGTGATTGATGACGGCCCGTGCGCAGTTCAGCGGTGCGAGGAGGTTGAGGCGCAGGATTTCCTCGCCACGGGTTTTTTCCGACCGGGCGAAAAAATCCATTTTCGTTTTGATGGACGGTCCGGTGGAGCCGCCTGCCACGTTGACCAGTATGTCTATCTGGTTGAAACGAGCGAGGGCCTCTTCGACCATTTTTTCCGCCTGGTCAATTTCAATCACGTCGGCATTTACGGCCAGAGCCTCTGACCCCAAAGCTTTGACCTCAGCAACCATCTTGCTGCTGGCTTCAGTGTTCACGTCAGTAATGACAATTCTGGCACCTTCCCGGGCCAGCAGTTTGGTTATCTCCCCTCCGATGGCGCCAGCACCGCCGGTCACGACCGCCACTTTATCTTTCAATCGCATTCGATTCTCCTCCATATCGCCATTATCCGTTCCCCCATTATACTTAATCTACCCTTAATGGGAAAATGGTCGCTTCACAAAAACAAACCGGGCATATCATACCGCCTGAAATCGGCTTTATCAGTGCCCGGCCTATCTTTTCGGCTATGGTGTAAAGTATTACCGCTGAAAGGTATCGATATTATTTTTTACCTGGATTAATATCCTGTCTATCTTATTCCAGAAAAGCCAGGAACAGCTACTGGTCAATATTCAGCTTTCCCGCCTTGGCCACATTTTGTTTTGGCATATCAAAGAAATTAACCAGTACCTTGTCCGCCTCAACATCGAAATTTTTCACCACGGCCTCGGTGATGTCCTTCGCCAGCTTACGCTTCTGCTCAACTGTCCTGCCCTCAATGGCTCTTACAGTTACTATTGGCATAATTGAGACGCCTCCTCTCCGGTACAATATCGCTATTTATTTTTCTTGCGACCGTTTGTACATCGCTTCAATCTGAGCTTTCCACGCCGGAGCCCTGTCCCGGATAAAGCGCCTTGTCGGCTCCTGTTGCGTGCAGACCAGCATGGAATTAACGTTGACCCAGGGAATAAAGATATCTTCGCTAAACTGCTTTACTCCATCCAGCTGGTCATCCCACTCAACCTGAGTCATGCGTACGCCATATTCGTCCAGAATCTGCACCAGGCCGATATAACAGCATTCTGGCGCCGTTTCCGGAATCAAGCTGGCCGCCACAAAGTATCCGGGTTTTAGAACCGTTGGTTTTGCCATATCCCACCTCCTGTATGGTAAGACAATAATAAACGGTTATGCGCTAAACGTCAATCCATTTATAACATGACGCTGCCTGCCTCCACGTTCTGTTTTACTTTTAACAGCGTCCACCCTATACTTGGCTCAAGTCTTTGGACAGTGGAGGAGAAAATGAGTATATTATTTATCTTAATACCGTTTATCGGCATTATCCTGCTCATTTCCGGGGGTATCGGGCTCTTTATTGTCAACCTCAATTATCCCGTCGGCGACCTTCTCTGGATGCAGGGAAACCTTACCTACGGTATCTTCACGCTTATCGGACTGGCCGTCACCATCAGTTACATGGTCAGCGGGCTGGAAAGGGAATAACAAAAACCGGGCAACGACCGATAAAGCTATTACCGCTTCCCCTCATCCCACGGTGAATTACCAAAAAATACCTTGGTATGGGGCCACGGTATTTCGATGCCTTCAGCGTCAAACGCCTTTTTTACCCGGTAGCGCAGCTCACCCATTACGTTCCACTGCTCCAGCGGTTTTACCTCGCCCAGAATCTTGATATCAATACCAGAGTCGCCCAGCTTGTTCACTCTCAGCACCTTGGGCGTGGTCCGGAGACGCCAGTTCCAATCCGGGTCTTCTGCCAGTTCCTGGCCAACGCGATTGATGACACTGATGGCGTGGTCCAGGTCGGTACCATAGGAAACCGAGACATCGAGGTTAACACGAGAGAAGTGCCTCGTATAGTTGCTGGCCACTTTCACCTCTCCATTGGGAATGTGGTGCACAATGCCATCCAGGTCGCGGAGCACTGTTTTCCTCAGGGTTATATCCTCAACCAGACCCGTCATATCGGCAACTTTGGCCACATCACCCACGCGATACTGGTTCTCCATCAGAATGAAGATGCCGGCAATGAGGTCCCTGATAAGGTACTGGGCGCCAAAGCCGACGGCAATACCGATAACACCGAAACCGGCCAGAATGGGTCCGATGGCGACATTGAACTCGGAGAGGATCAGAAAGATAATGAGCGAAATGATAAGCACCCTCCCCAACCCCATGAAAACGTACTGGATGGTATCCGCCCGTTTCTTCGTTCCCTCCCGACTCTCCCCCCGCCTCGGTTTAGCCATGGAGCGCTGTACCAGCAAAGGAAGGAACCTTCTCAGGAGATACCACAGCACAAAACCCACCAGCAGGATGATCAGAACGCGGGTACCGTGCTCCAGAATCCACTGCTGGACTGTTGTCACCGTTATCACACTGTAGACGCCCTCTTCGGACAGGATAATGGCCACTCCCGTCATCCCGATAAGTACCAGCGCGATACCTTCCAGGGACCAGAAGACGATATTTATGCCTCTGTGTATTCCCGTGGAGTGTGCTTCTGATACCATGCTTTCAAGCCTGACTTGAACGCGGCCTTTTATAATCAGCAGAATAATCAGGGCAAATGCAGAGACAATAAATAGCCACCAGCTGTTATTCATAATCCAGTCCCACATATCAGATACCTCTCCCGTGCCTGATAATGAAAATTATACTACTTTAAAATAGTTATTAGTATAGCACCCGCGCGTCACCAACCCGACGGGTTATCTTCTTGCCGTCGAGGTGCTCCAGCAACGCCTGGGCATATTTGCGACTGGTCTGAAACATGTCCCGCACTTCCGCCAGCGTCACCTGTCCCTGCGCCCTGATTCGAGCGGTCACCTTCGCCACCATCTCATCATAAGCCGAAGCGGCAAAGACCACATCATTGCTTATTTTCACCACCTGATGCCGTTCAATGAGCAGGTTGAGCAGGTCGGGTTCGGGGATGAGGTCGCCGGGCGGGGCGTAAGGGTTCCCGGTAAGCGAGCGGAGAAAGGCGTCCGTCTTCGCCTGCTGGATTTGTGTCAGCTGTATCTGGTGGGCCGGCAACCGAACCAGCATTCCTTCATCAACGACGACACCCTGTGCCGCCAGTTTCTGGATGGCAGTGGCCGCATGTGCCCCAAGCTTCAGCCGACTCCCCATCTCCAGCTTCGGCATGCCGGGACGAGTCGGGAACTTATGGTGGTATTCCTGAAGAGTCGTGGTCGTTATCTGTATAAGGCCTCCCCATTTTTCCGCTGTCACCAGCAGGGAGCGGCCTTCCTCGCCAAGGTCAACCGCCTTCCCCTGCTCGACAAGGGTGCTGATGGCATCCTTTATTTCATCAGCTTTCAGATTGAGCTCGGACACCAGTACCGAGGTCGCCAGGGGCTGTTTTGTGGCCACCAGCGCCAGTACCATTTCTTCGACGGTCCCTGTCTCTTTAGCTTTAAGGTTCTCAATAACATCAGGTCGAAAGCGGCGGAGCCTTTTCGCCGGCGCCTCAACGATTCTACCACCACCGAGGGTCTCCATCGGAGAGCGGATAATAAAGTGGTCGCCGTTAACCGCCACCGTCGGCCGGTCAAGTGTTACCTGTGCCCAGGTAGACTGTCCCGGCTTAAGTTCGTCTCCTTCCAGCAGGCGGACTTTGGCCATTGCCTCCGCCGCCCCGGTATGGAAGCTGACGGTGGTGCCGTGCTTCAAGGGTCGATGCAGGTAGCCAAGCAACTGCAGATTCAGCGTCAGCAGCGTAGCGGGAGTTAGCCCTCCGGGCCTAGTTACTACGTCACCGCGCTGCAATTGGGAAGTATTTATACCCACCAGATTTGCCGCCACCCGGCTCCCGGGCGTGGCGGTGTCAAGGCGTGTTTTGTGCGACTGAAGTCCGCGCAGTCGCGATTTCAAGGCCGGGGGTACAATCTCTACTTCCTGTCCTACGGAAAGCGAGCCGTCAATCAACGTTCCCGTGACCACGGTGCCCGAACCGGCCATGGTGAAGACACGGTCAATGGCCAGCCTGGGCCTGCCCAAATCGCGCCGCGGCTCTGTGGAATTAAGCATCTCATCAATCATGGCCACCAGTTCCGGCAGACCTTCTCCGGTGAGCGCGGAAACGGCAACTACAGGCGCACCGGACAGTGTTGTGGTATTGACAAGCTCTTCCACCTCCATACGTACCAGGGTCAACAGTTCCTCATCAACCAGGTCTTTTTTGGTGATGACGACGATTCCGTTGCTTATCTCCAGCAGGTCGACAATCGCCAGGTGCTCCCTGGTCTGCGGCATGATGCCCTCATTGGCGGCCACAATTAGCATCGCCAGGTCAATGCCGCCCACACCGGCGAGCATGTTCCTGACAAATCGCTCGTGTCCGGGAACGTCAACGATGCCCACCTCGCGTCCGCTGGACAGCTTCAGCCAGGCAAAGCCGAGATCTATGGTCATGCCGCGCTCTTTTTCTTCGCGCAGGCGGTCCGGGTCGATTCCGGTAAGCGCCTGCACCAGAACTGATTTGCCGTGGTCAATGTGGCCTGCCGTGCCCAGAACGTACATATCGTCCGCCTTTGGTTATTAAGCGCGATGAAAATCAGAAGACAGGTCGCGTAGCGCTTCCAGTACTATTTCATCCTCTTCGGGAAGCACCGAGCGCGGGTCCAGAAGCAGGATGTCATCGGCAATCCTTCCCACCACCGGTATCTCCCGCCCACGCAGCTTGCGGGCCGCCCGCTGCGCCAGACTGCGTTCTTTGCCATCCCCGATGGCGACCAGCCTGGTGGGCAGGGTTCCCCCGGGCAGGCTGCCGCCGCCGACCATCGTCTCACCATCCACCACGCGTGCCCTGTCGCCGAGCGCTTCCGCCCATTTTCCAGCCCTCTTCTCCATATCTTTTAAAGACGCGGCTATCATTCGCCATGCCGGTATCTTGCTGGTTGCCTCACCTTTCAGGTAATGAAAAAGTGTTGCCGCCAGCCCGGCGAGCCGTACCTTATCAATGCGTACCGCCCGGGCCAGCGGGTGCTTTCGCAATTTATCCAGCAACTGCTTCCTGCCGACGATAATCCCCGCCTGCGGCCCACCAACAAGCTTGTCGCCGGAAAAGAAAGCCAGTCCAACACCGAGGGCTATGCTGCGCTGCACCATCGGCTCCGGGGCCAGCCCGAACTCGGTCGTATCCAGAAAACAGCCACTGCCCAGGTCATCGAAGACAAACAAGCTGTGGCGTTCCGCCAGCGCTATCAACTCCTCGATTTCCACCTCGCTGGTAAAGCCCATGAGCCGGAAGTTGCTGGAATGAACCCGCATCAGGGCCACCGTCCGCGGGCCGATTGCCTGCTCGTAATCGCTGCTATAGGTGCAGTTGGTCGTCCCGACCTCGACCAGTCTGGCGCCGCTCTGCCGCATCACATCGGGAATGCGAAAGCCGCCCCCGATTTCCACCGCCTGCCCACGGGAAACGATTACCTCGCTTCTTTTCGCCAGTGCCGTCAGCCCCAGCAACACCGCCGAAGCATTATTGTTCACCACCAGCGCCGCTTCAGCGCCGGTCAGCTCGCGCAGGAGCGATTCCACATGCACCTGCCGCGAACCCCGCGCGCCGCTATCCAGATTGAACTCCAGATTGGAGTAACCCCGGGCCACGGTATCCATCGCCGCGGTTGCCTCCAGGCTCAGCGGGGCACGACCGAGGTTGGTAT
This sequence comes from uncultured Dehalococcoidia bacterium, assembly GCA_965603425.1. Taxonomy (GTDB): domain Bacteria; phylum Chloroflexota; class Dehalococcoidia; order Dehalococcoidales; family RBG-16-60-22; genus E44-bin89. The sequence continues at coordinate 9,861 of CBFDCY010000015.1, forward strand.
GCAGAATGACGCCGGTGGCATTAATCACCGGTCGCAGGCCCGGTGTCTCCATTGCCTTCACCTGACTGCATACCGCTTCCGCGATTTTTGACAGCGCCGAAGCTTTCTTCCCGGCGGCAACAGCCACTCGTTCCTGGTCCAGGTGCTGCCGCACCAGCTTTACCAGCCGGTCATGAGGATAGGTCTTCACGAGCGACCCCAGCCGTTTGTCGGCCAGGACTTTGTCCACGCCGGGTATCTTACGGAACTCGCTTTCCACGCTCCATATTGTACACGATGGCGGTGCACACTTCTAGTACGAACTTAGCCTGATATATAATTATGATTACAATTACAACATTGCCTTTAATTCCCTGCTATTACTTGATACAATTTAAAGTATAGCTTCGCATCCATGAATGGTCCTGCCCAAAAAAAGGAGAGTGCCAAAATGTTAACCGAGGATGAACTGACAAGGTATGACCGGCAGATTATGTTGAAAGGCCTGGGCGAAGATGGGCAGGAGAAACTGAAAAAGGCCAGGGTTTTCGTGGCCGGTGCCGGCGGCCTTGGTTCCCCGATATCCATTTATTTGGCCGTCGCCGGCGTCGGCAATATACGAATCGTCGACCACGACACCATCGAGTTGAGCAACCTGAACCGACAGATTATGCACGGTGACGGGGACATTGGCAAAAGAAAAACCGACTCCGCCATGCAGAAGCTGAAAGGCTTGAATAAAGATGTCAACGTGGAAGCCGTTGCCGAGACCATAACCGAGGAGAACGTTGCGGAATTGGTCGGCGATTGCGACCTCATCGTCGATGCCATGGACAACCTGCCCACCAGGTACGCGTTGAACCGGGCCGCCATTGAAAAAAAGATTCCCTTCTTCCACGGGGCGGTATACGGCTTTGAGGGGCGGGCGATGACGGTGGTACCCGGCAAGACCGCCTGCCTCTGGTGTGTCTACCAGGGACGCGTGACCCAGGGGAAGTTCCCCGTCATCGGGGTGGCACCGGCGGTAATCGGCTGTCTTCAGGCCACCGAGGTCATCAAGTACCTCACCGGCATCGGGGAACTCCTGACCGGCCGGCTGCTGATGTATGATGGGCTCAACCTTGAGTTCACCAAGCTGGAAGTCAAGCGGGACCCGAATTGCCAGCACTGCGGTCATTTGAAGTAAGAGGGAGGACAGAAGAGATTATGGATAAAACAAGGTTCAGGACAATCGAGATACCAAAGCTAACCAGGGGCATTGCCAACGATGCCACGGAACTCATCGGCAACACGCCGCTGGTCAGGTTGAACCGCATAACCCAGGGAGTAAAAGCCGAGGTAGTGGCCAAGCTGGAGTTCTTCAATCCTGCCGGCAGCATCAAGGACCGGATAGGGGTGGCCATGATACTCGATGCGGAAACGAAGGGCCTCATCAAGAAGGGTACCGTTATCATCGAGCCCACCAGCGGCAACACCGGCATCGCCCTTGCCCTCGTCTGCGCCGCCCGGGGATACCGCCTCATCCTCACCATGCCGGACACCATGTCGAAGGAGCGCCAGCAGCTTCTCGCTGTTTTCGGCGCCGAGCTCGTGCTGACACCCGGAGCGGAGGGTATGAAGGGCGCCATCAGCAAGGCTGAGCAGCTTGCCGCGGAAAACCCCAACTCCTTCGTCCCACAACAATTTAAAAATCCTTCCAACCCAGAGGTACACCGGATAACCACCGCCGATGAAATATGGCGGGATACCGATGGCAGGGTCGATATCCTGGTTGCCGGCGTCGGCACCGGGGGTACAATCACCGGCGTTGCCGAGGCTATCAAGGCGAGAAAACCCGAATTTAAAGCCATTGCCGTTGAGCCGGCCGATTCGCCGGTGCTTTCCGGCGGCAAAGCCGGGCCGCATAAAATTCAGGGCATTGGTGCCGGCTTCATACCTGATGTAGTCAGGACTGACCTGCTTGATGAAATCGTCAAGGTCAGCAATGAAGACGCCGGGACAATGGCCCGCCGACTGGCCAGAGAGGAAGGGATACTGGCCGGCATATCATCGGGGGCAGCGGCCTGGGCGGCGGTGGAGGTCGCTGGAAGACCGGAAAGCCGGGGCAAGCTCATCGTGGTCATCCTGCCCGATACCGGAGAGCGCTACCTCTCCACCTGGCTTTTTCAGGAGATGTGACGGTAACTGGTTCTTTGCATTTTCACCGAGCTTGTGTTATATTCATTATTAATCGATTTATATAACCGCTAGGGGAGCTTAAGAGCTGAGAGGCAATTGGTGCCGACCCTGTGGACCTGACCTCGGTAATGCGAGCGTAGGGAAGCGGAAGTAGCTTGGACCAAGGGTCTTGAAGTAACCGCTTTAGCCCTTGGTTTTTAATTTGTGAGCGTATCTTATGTTTAAGATGCTGAAAGAGGACATTCAGACCGTCTTTGCCAAGGACCCGGCCGCAAGGAGCACCCTGGAAGTCCTCTCCTGCTATCCGGGCCTGCACGCCCTGTGGCTGCACCGCCTGGCACATTCTCTATGGCAGCGCAAGTTTCGCCTGATTTCACGATTCGTCTCCCACTGCGGCCGTTTCTTGACCGGCATTGAAATCCACCCCGGAGCCAGCATCGGTCACCGGTTCTTCATCGACCATGGCGCCGGCGTCGTCATCGGGGAGACATCCGAAATCGGCGATGACGTCCTGATATACCAGGGGGTCGTGCTGGGCGGAACGACCACCGAGAAGAAGAAGCGCCATCCCACGATAGGTAACAACGTGGTCATCGGCGCCGGGGCAATCGCGCTGGGTCCCATAACCATCGGCGACGATGCCCGTATCGGTTCCGGCTCGGTGGTCATCAAGTCGGTCCCGGCCGGGGTCACGGTCGTGGGCGTTCCGGGGCGGTCGGTGGAAGACCGTCACAAGCCAATACTGGAACTGGACCACGGGCAATTGCCGGACCCCATTGCCGAAGCCATCAGGCTGGTATTGCGAGAGCAGGACAAGCTTGAGGAAAGGCTGCGCGAACTGGAAAAACAAAGCGGCGTCCGTGCGCCCGGTGATGAGCTGGAGCAAATGAGAAAGCGAATGGAGCAGGAACTGACGGAAAACGAGGGGTGAGATGAGCAAGCAGCGTTTCATGTTTACCTTCAACGAGGAACAAATTCAGGAACCCATTATCTATAACCTCGGCCAGCAGTTTGCCCTGATTACCAATATCCACCGTGCCGACCTCTCCAAAGATGAGGGCTGGGTCTTGCTCGATCTGGAGGGCAGCGAGAACGACATTGAACAGGGCATCGCCTGGGTTACCAGCAAGGGAGTACGCGTCGACCCGGTAGATGTTGACACTGAGGAGCGTTAATATGAAGAGAATCTATCTTGACTATGCCGCCACCACACCCACCCACCCCAACGTGGTCAAGACTATGCTTCCCTACTTCACCAATTCGTTCGGGAATCCTTCCAGCATCTATGCCTGCGGGCAGGATGCGAAAGAGGCCATTGAGGAAGCCAGGGCCAGCGTAGCCACACTCATTGGTGCCCGGGATGAGGAAATCATCTTCACCAGCGGCGGCACCGAGGCAGACAACGCTGCGCTTAAAGGCGTTGCTTATGCCAGCGAAGGCAAAGGCCAGCACATCATCACCTCTGCCATTGAGCACCACGCCATCCTGGAAACCTGCCGCTTCCTGGAAACACAGGGTTTCGAGATAACCATCCTGCCTGTCGATGAGTACGGTATGGTTAACCCTGACGATGTCCGCCGGGCGATTACGGATAAGACCATCATCGTTTCCATAATGCATGCCAATAACGAGGTCGGCACCATTCAGCCGGTTGCTGAAATTGCCAAGATTACGCGGGAAGCCGGCGTTTACCTGCACACCGATGCCGTACAGTCAGTGGGGCACGTTCCGTTTACCGTTGACGAACTCGGCGTTGACCTGCTCTCCCTGTCCGCCCACAAGCTTTACGGCCCCAAGGGCGTTGGGGCGTTCTACGTAAGAAAAGGCACCAAGCTCGTCTCTTTTATGCACGGTGGGGAGCAGGAATACGGACGGAGAGCCAGCACCCACAATGTTCCCGGCATTGTCGGCCTGGGAAAAGCGGCAGAGATTGCGCGGCAGGAAACCGATGAAGAAGCGGAAAGAGTAACCCGCTTTCGCGATAAGCTGCGCAATGGCATTCTGGAGAGCATTGACCATACCCGCCTTAATGGACACCCGCAGGCAAGGCTGCCCAATAACCTCAACGTGAGCATCTCGTATGCTGAGGGCGAGGCGATGTGCCTGAAACTCGACCGGGAAGGTATCTGCTGCTCGACGGGCTCTGCCTGCACCTCCGCGGTCACCGAACCATCCCACGTCCTGATGGCGCTGGGGCTGGACCCATTGCAGTCCCACAGCTCCCTGCGGTTCAGCCTGGGCAAGTGGACGACAGAGGGGGAAATCGACCGCGTGCTGGAGGTATTGCCCCGTATCGTGGCCAAGCTGAGAGCCATGTC
>CBFDCY010000016.1:0-13861 GCA_965603425.1 uncultured Dehalococcoidia bacterium
GCGGCGGCATAATGCTCGCCTACGTGGCTATGGAAGAGGGAATCATCGCCGCCGAAAACGCCACGGGCCAGACCATTGATATTGATTACGATGTGGTGCCCAGATTTGCACACAGCCTCATGGAACTGGCCAGCATCGGCCTTACCGAGGAAGAAGCCAGAGCGCAGGGCTATGAGATAAAGACAGGACGGTTTCCGTTCGCCGCCAACAGCATCGCCACCATACTGGGGGAGCGGCGTGGCCTGGTTAAAATCATTTCCGAGCCGAAGTACGGCCAGATTCTCGGGGTTCATATCCTCGGTCCGCGGGCCACCGAGCTCATCGCCGAGGCCACGCTCGCCATGAAAATGGAAGCCACCGTGCCGGACATCGTCGCCACACTACATGCTCACCCCTCTCTCTCCGAGGCCATGCATGAGGCAGCCCTCGATGTCACCGGCGAGACAATACATTATCCCTCGAAGAACAGGTAGAGAATACATGGGGCAAAGCATGCAGTGTGTAGTTCGCCGGCTGGGACAGATTGAATACCGCAAGGCCTATGAGCTACAGAAAGAGCTGCTTCAGGAGAGATTGAAAGGCCAGATAGCCGATACGCTGCTTCTCCTGGAGCACCCACCCACCATCACCGTGGGCAAAGCGGGCAAGCTGGAAAACGTCCTCGTGTCACCGGCAGAGCTGGCCACTGCGGGCGTCTCTTTAATCTTAACCGACCGCGGCGGTGACGTTACCTATCACGGCCCCGGCCAGATTGTCGGCTACCCCATCCTCGACCTGCGAGAGCGGAATCGTGACGCCCACCAATACGTCCACAACCTGGAAGAAGTGCTCATCAGGACGCTGGCCGACTACGGCATTGAATCGGAGCGCGACCCCAGCCATGCCGGCGTCTGGGTGAACGATGAAGAGGTTGCCGCCCTCGGGCTCCGCATCCACAGGTGGATTACCATGCACGGCTTCGCTCTGAATGTTAACACTGACCTCAACCATTTTTCACTTATAAACCCCTGCGGTTTCACCAGTAAAACGGCAACTTCAATGGCTCGCCTGCTCGGATATGAGCTACCCACAGGCGAAGTGACCAGGCGTTTGCTGTTCCATTTCGCTAATGTCTTTGAGGTTGAACTGAAATATACAGATGACTCAGTTGCGGAAACTTATGATGAGAAGAAGACTGCCACCCTGGTTCAAACAGAGGCTCGCTGACCCCGGCGTCATGTCATCCATGCATGACCTGCTGGACGGGCTGAATCTCCACACCATCTGCCAGAGCGCTCTATGCCCGAACATCGGCAAGTGCTTCACGGCTGGCACCGCCACGTTTCTCATCCTGGGAGACGTATGTACCCGGCGCTGCACTTTCTGCGCGGTAAAGAAGGGCCTTCCCGGGCCTGTTGACGAAGCAGAGCCGGAACACCTGCTTGAGGCAGTGCAAAAGCTCGGGCTGAGCTACGTTGTCATCACCTCCGTCACCAGAGATGACCTGCCCGATGGCGGTGCTTCTCAATTTGCCCGAACGGTTGCCCTGCTCCGGGAAAATGCGGCCGATATCATGGTTGAGGTCCTCGTCCCCGATTTCCGCGGTTCGGAGGAAGCCATCCGAACGGTGGTTGAATCCAAGCCGCAGGTCTTCAATCACAACGTGGAAACGCCCCCCCGCCTCTACCCCAAAGTGAGAAAGGGAGCAGATTACGTCCGCTCTCTGGAGCTTCTCTACCTCGTAAAAAAAATTGACCCGGAAATCGCCACCAAGTCCGGACTCATGCTGGGGTTGGGCGAGAGCACCGAAGAAGTCGTCGAGGTAATGCGCGACCTGAGGGAAGCGAATTGCGACCTGCTGACCATCGGGCAATATCTCCAGCCTTCCGCTCAACATCACCCCGTACTCAGGTTTGTTCCTCCGGAGGAATTCGCCGAGTATGAAGCCATCGGCCGGGAGATGGGGTTCGCCGAGGTGGCCTCGTCGCCTCTGGTCAGGAGTTCCTACCGGGCGGCCGAACTTTTTGATAAGGCACAAGTCTGAAAAAACTGCTTTTTTATTTAATTCTAATAATGCAACACGAAAGGAGGTTTTAATGAGAAAGAACCGATTGAGAGAGCTTCTAAACGCTGGCAAGCCAACCATTGGTACCCACGTTATCACCACTTCGCCCGAGATTATAGAGGTTATCGGGCATTCCGGCGTGTTTGACTACATCGAGCTGAGCGGACAGTACGCCACCTGGAGCCTTCCCCAGCTTGATAACTTCGCGCGCGCCGTGGACCTGTTTCCCCATATGTCCTCCATGATGAAGGTGGAGCCGGACCCGCGCCTGTTCATCACCAGCCGGTCGCTTGGTGCCGGCATTCCGAACATCCTGTTCGCCGAATGCTCCACTGCAGATGAAGTCAGGGAATGCATCCGCATGGTCAGGGCAGACACACCCGAGGACAAGGGCCTTCAGGGCTGCGTCGTCCGGCGTATCAGCGGCTTTGTCCTTGAGATTGGCACCGAGACCTGGGTCAAAACGCTCAGGGACGCCGTCATCGCCATCATGGTGGAAAAGGCAAGTCTGGTGGAACAGATGGACGAGGTGCTATCAATAGAAGGCCTGGACATGATTCAATTTGGCCCGTGCGATTTCTCGGTCAATACGGGCCGGGTAGGCAAGATGGGCAGCCCCGAGATACAGCGCAAGCAAAGGGACATAATCGAGCTGGCGCTAAAGAAAGGAGTCCACCCGCGCGTGGAGATCGATGATTTCGAAAAAGCCCAGGAGTTCATCGATATGGGTGTCCGCCACTTCTGTATCGGCTGGGACCTGATGACTATCTATCAGTGGTGCAAAAAGCACGGGGAAGGGATGCGCCGACTGCTCGGCGAAGCATAAGCTCAACCGAGCCTGTTGTAGATATTGACAATTAATCTGCACCTGTGATATACTTTTCTCTTGGATATCTGGCCTTCAGCATTAGCTGATGGATTGAACCAAAGGGTTCAGTCCGTCATTTAAAAATTATGGATGAGCCAAGGCTCATCCATTAAAATTGTAGAGCAGGAGAACCTAAGTTGCCAACCATAAACCAGTTAATACATAAAGGGCGGAAACAGGTCACCAAGAAGACCAAATCGCCGGCGCTGCGTTTTACGTTCAATGCGCTGAAAAATCGGATGATTGAGGGCAAGGGCTCACCGCAGAAGCGGGGCGTCTGCACTCAGGTCAGGACCATGACACCCAAGAAGCCTAATTCGGCGCTGCGCAAGATAGCCAGGATCAGGCTGACCAACCAGATGGAGGTAACTGCCTACATCCCCGGGGAAGGCCACGAACTGCAGGAACACTCAGTAGTGCTGATTCGCGGCGGACGTGTCAAGGACTTGCCCGGCGTCCGCTATCACGTCGTACGTGGCGCACTCGACACCAGCGGCGTCGCCAACCGCCGGCAGGGTCGCAGTAAATACGGCAGCAAAATGGCCAAAGAGAAGGCGGAAACAGCCTGAACATAGGAGTATAGAATGCCAAGGCGTGCCCAACCAACAAGAAAAGAAGTATCGCCGGACCCGAAATATCATAATATAATCGTGTCCAAAATGGTGAACAAGATAATGAACCGCGGCAATAAAAGAACCGCAGAAAGAATTGTGTACGATGCTCTTGATATTCTGGAAGAGCGGTCGAGCAAAGACCCGGTAACGGCGCTGGAACAGGCCATAAAAAACGCCACGCCGCTGCTCGAGGTTAAACCTCGCCGCGTGGGCGGTGCCACCTATCAGGTGCCCGTAGAAGTACGTCCTGACCGTGGCCTCTTCCTGGCACTGGCCTGGCTGCTAAAATCAGCGCGGGCCCGAAAAGGCAAATCAATGACGGAAAGACTGGCTGACGAGCTGTCTGATGCGCTGCGTGGTGAAGGCACCACAATTAAGAAACGAGAAGATACCCATCGGATGGCCGAGGCGAACCGCGCCTTTGCCCACTACCGATGGTAAAAGGTGAATGACCATTAACACGAAAACTATGACGACGAAGAACCCGATTCCAGCAAAGGCAAAAGCAATGCCAAGAAGTTTTCCTTTAGAAAAAATCAGAAATATAGGGATTATTGCCCACATTGACGCCGGTAAAACCACCGTTACCGAACGGATAATGTACTATACCGGTCGCACCTATAAGATTGGAGATGTGGACACCGGCACTGCGGTAATGGACTGGATGGAAGAGGAACGCCAGCGTGGCATCACCATAACGGCAGCCGCAACCACCTGCTACTGGCAGGACCACCGCATCAACATCATCGACACACCAGGGCATGTGGACTTCACCGCCGAGGTGGAGCGCAGCCTCAGGGTGCTGGACGGCGGCGTGGTGGTTTTTGACGGAGTGGCCGGAGTGGAAGCGCAGTCGGAGACGGTCTGGCGGCAGGCCGACCGCTACCGCGTGCCCAGGATTTGCTTTATCAATAAGATGGACCGCGTCGGTGCCAATTTCAAGCGTACCATCTCCATGATTGAAAAGCGATTGAAAGCGAAACCGCTGCCGATTCAGCTTCCTCTGGGCAGCGGTGAATCATTTGAAGGCGTCATCGACCTCATCGAGAACACAGCCTGGTATTATGACGGTAAACCTGATACAGAGCCGGTAGAAACGGACATTCCGGAATCGGAACGAAAGCGCTGTAACGAATACCGCCAGGCCCTGATAGAGAAACTGGCCGAACATGACGACTATATCCTGGAAGCCTACCTAGAGGGCCATGAAATCAGCCCGTCGACGATGAGACAGGCGCTGCGCAAGGTTACGCTGGAGAATAAAGGCGTGCCGACTCTCTGCGGCAGCGCCCTGCGCAATAAAGTGGTACAGCCGCTCCTTGATGCCATTGTCAGCTACCTCCCCTCCCCTCTTGACATGCCACCGGTGCTGGCGATAGATACCACATCAGAAGCCGAGGTCACCCGGGCGGTCAGCGATGAAGCCCCGTTTTCCGCCCTTGCTTTCAAAGTTGTTTCCGACCCGTTTGTTGGCCGGCTGGTCTACCTCAGGGTTTACTCCGGCATCATGAAAGCGGGAAGCCAGGTTATGAATTCCACGACGGGCAGGCGGGAACGCATCGGGCGCTTGCTTCTGATGCATGCCAACCGTCGCGAGGAGGTGGACGAGGCTGACACCGGAAGCATCGTCGCCACTTTGGGTTTGAAGAATACTTTCACCGCTGATACCCTCTGTGATGCTTCAGAGCCGGTGCTGCTGGAATCAATTCGATTTCCCGAGCCAGTGGTCTCCATTTCCATCGAGCCCAAGACCAGGGCTGACCAGGATAAAATGTCCACTGCCCTGCAGAAGCTGACCGAAGAAGACCCCACCTTCAAAGTTACTTACAATGAGGAAACGGGACAGACCATTATCTCCGGCATGGGCGAGCTTCACCTTGAGGTCATCGTTAACCGCATGATAAGTGAATTCGGCGTCGGTGCCAAAGTAGGCAAACCACGAGTCGCCTACCGAGAGACGATTACCGAACCGATTAAGGTGGAGGGCAGGTTTGTGCGGCAGTCGGGAGGTCATGGTCAATACGGACACGTCTGGCTGGAACTTGAGCCTCTGGGCCGAGGCAACGGCTTCGAGTTTGTTGACGCCATCAAAGGTGCCACCATTCCCAGGCAATATGTCCCGGCAGTTGAGACCGGAGTCAAGGAAGCCATGGAGACCGGAGTTCTCGCCGGTTATCCCGTGGTCGATGTCAAGGCCACCATATATGATGGCAGCTACCACGATGTTGACTCCTCCGAGCTTGCTTTCAAAATGGCCGGCTCTCAGGCTCTCAGGTCCGGGGTCAGGAAAGCCAAACCCGTTATCCTCGAGCCGATTATGAAGCTGGAAGTAGTCGCTCCAGAGCAGTTTCTGGGAGATATCATCGGCGACCTCAATGCCAAAAGGGGACACATCGAGCATATTGACTCCCAGGGTGATACGTATGTTATCCGCTGTCTTATCCCGCTGGCCGAGACCTTCGGCTATGCCACCAGGTTAAGGTCGCTCACCCAGGGCAGGGCAACGCACTCGCTTGAGTATTCTAAGTATAGAGAACTACCGGCGGAATTGACCGAAGAAATAACCGAAAAGGCAGTTGGGAGATAATATGCCGAAACAGAAAATCCGCATCAAGATGAAAGGATTTGACCACCGGTTAATTGACCAGTCGGCGGCACAGATAGTCGATGCTGTGGAGCGCACTGGCGCGGTGGTGGTCGGACCGGTACCGTTGCCCACACACATTAAGAAGTACAGCGTTATCCGCTCCCCGTTTATTGACAAAGACTCACAGGAACAGTTTGAAGTACGGACGCACAAGCGCATCATTGACATTATGGAGACCACCTCGAAGACAATCGATTCTTTAACCAGGCTGAACATACCCTCCGGGGTTGAGATAGATATCAAGTTATAGAAGAGCGAAAAAGATGGCACAGGGAATTATCGGTAAAAAGTTAGGCATGTCCCAGGCGTTCAGCGACGACGGCACCCTGGAAGCGGTAACCGCCATTGAGGCCGGCCCGTGCACCATTACCCGTGTGAAAACAGCGGGGAAAGATGGCTATAATGCCGTTCAGCTCGGTTTTGGCGCCGCCAAGAAGCTAGATTCCGCGCAGCGCGGACATCTTAAAGAACTTGGCCATTTCAAATATCTCCGTGAATTCAGATTGGATGATACCAAGGACGTTGAAGAGGGACAGAAGATAGATGTCAGCCTCTTTCAGTCAGGTGACCTGATAGATATCACCGGCCTGTCCAAGGGCAAAGGCTTTGCCGGTGTAGTTAAAAGATACGGCTTTAGCGGCGGTCCCAAGACGCACGGTCAGTCTGACCGGCACCGTGCCCGGGGTTCCGTCGGCGCCAGCGCCTCACCGGGCCGCGTTTTTAAAGGGCTACGCATGGCCGGTCAAATGGGAAATAAGCGCGCTACGGTGCGCAACCTCGAGGTATTCCAGGCTGACCCGGAACGCAATCTCCTGCTGGTCAAGGGAGCCGTACCGGGAGCCCGAAATGGCCTGCTGTTGATAAAGAAATCGAGGAGAGGGAAGTAGGGAAGTGAAGGTACCAGTATACAGTCTCACCGGCGAAGTGGTTGACCATATTGAAATCAGCGACCAGGTCTTTGCCGTGCCTTTCAATGAAGGCGTGGTGCACCAGGTCATGGTGGGGCAACTGGCGAACGCTCGCCAGGGTACCGCTTCAACCAAGACCAGAGGCGAGGTCCGGGGCAGCAGCCAGAAGATATTTCGCCAGAAAGGCACCGGCATGGCACGGGCAGGTGGTCGCCGGGCGTCCACGCGCCGGGGAGGAGGCATTATTTTCGGGCCAAGACCGCGGGACTACCGTCAGGACACACCAAAGAAAATGCGCCGTCTGGCCCTGAAGTGCATCCTTTCGTCCAAGGCGAAGGATGAGGAATTAAAAGTAGTGCAGGAACTGAAGATTGAACCGAAGACGAAATATATGGCACAGATGCTAAATACCCTCGGTGCCGACTCCTCAGCACTGGTCGTAACTGCCGGGCCGGAGGAGCACGTGATAAAAGCAGCACGCAATATCAAAGGAATCAAGACCATGCCGGCAAATCTGCTCAATGTGCTTGACATCCTTTCTCATAAGATGCTATTGATGACGGTGTCCGCGATACGCCGTGTGGAAGAGCTCTGGGCAGAAAAAGCAGTGGAAGAGGTAAAAGATGCATCTGTTTGATGTTTTACAGCGTCCACTGGTGACGGAGAAAAGTACCATACTGCAGATGCAGAATAAATACGCTTTTGAAGTGGCCAAAGAGGCGACCAAGCCTCAGATAAAGCAAGCCGTGGAAAAAGCCTTTCGGGTGAAAGTAATTAACGTGAATATTATCAGGGTTGCCGGAAAGACAAAAAGGATTGGCAGGCGCCTGTATAGCACTCCACCCTGGAAAAAAGCGCTCGTTACCCTGAGAGACGGCGATAAAATAGAATTCTTTGAGGGTGTTTAGAATGGAAAAAGGGGGATATTAAGTGGCCATCAAGGTATTCCGCCCAACCTCGCCCGGCAGGCGGGGGATGAGCAGCGCCACATTTGAAGAGATAACCAAGGACAAGCCGGAAAAATCGCTTACCAAGCCACTGAAGAAGCAAGGTGGGCGCAACAACCGGGGGAAACTGACCGTTCGCCATCGTGGTGGCGGCGCTAAACGGAAACTCCGCGCTATTGATTTCAAACGGGACAAAATTGGCGTGCCAGGCAGAGTAGCGGCGATTGAGTACGACCCCAACCGCTCCGCCCGAATTGCGCTTATTTATTACGCTGACGGAGATAAGCGGTATATCCTCGCCCCTATTGGGCTGAACATTGATGACACGGTCGTATCAGGCCCGGACGCCGAAGTAAAGCCGGGCAACGCACTGCCGCTTAATGTTATCCCAAGCGGCACCCTCATCCATAACATTGAGATGGAGAAAGGGAAGGGCGGACAGATGGTGCGGAGCGCCGGCACTGCGGCACAGCTGATGGTCAAGGAAGATGAGTTTGCTCTGATACGCATGCCTTCCGGAGAAATGCGGCGCGTTCGCGGCGAATGCATGGCGACCATTGGCCAGGTGGGGAATGTAGACCACCAGAATATTGAGCTTGGCAAGGCGGGGCGTAAGCGGTTGATGGGCTGGCGGCCCACGGTGAGGGGTTCAGCAATGTCACCGCGAGACCACCCCCACGGTGGTGGCGAAGGCAGAAGTCCGATAGGAATGCCCGGCCCGAAAACGCCCTGGGGTAAACCGGCACTCGGCTACCGCACCCGCAAGCAAAAAGCATCTGATAAATTGATTGTAAAAAGAAGAAAAGGCAGATAGAGGTTAACCAATGTCAAGGTCAGTTAAAAAGGGACCATATATTGATGCCAAACTGATGAAGAAGGTGGAGGCCGTTATCAAGTCCAAGCAGAAAGCGGTCATCAAAACCTGGTCACGCGCATCCACCATACTACCACAGATGGTGGGCTTGACCGTTGGTGTACATGATGGTCGCAGGCACGTGCCCATCTTCATCACCGAGAACATGGTGGGGCACAAGCTTGGCGAGTTCGCCATGACCCGAACCTTCCGCGGCCACGTCGCCAGGTCGGAGAGAACCAGCCAGGTAAGAAGTCGATAGGTTGATTAAAGGTAAAGTATAAAATGCAGGTACGAGCTTTTGCCAAAGACACGGGGATAGCAGCGAGCAAGATACGCCTGTTGATAGATATGGTCCGGGGCAAAACGGTGGATGAAGCGCTGACATTGCTCAAGTTCGCTCCATCACCGAATGCCCGGGTGGTTGCCAAGGCGGTAAAGTCTGCCGCGGCCAATGCGGAGAATAACTACCAGATGACACCGTCAGATTTGAAAATTATCAGTATTTACGCCAATGAGGCACCAAGACTGAGACGATTCCATCCCCGGTCGCGCGGTCGAACCAGCCCCGTACGGAAGGGCTCCAGTCATATAACGGTTATTGTTGCCGATGAGGAGGCATAATTAATTGGGACGCAAGGTTCATCCGACAGGCTTTAGAATTGGCATCATACAGGGTTGGCAAGCCAAATGGTACGCCGATAAGCATTACGCCGAGTTGCTGCAGGAAGACCTGAAGCTGCGGGGCGCAATCCAGTCCAAGTATGCGGATGCCGCGATATCCCTCGTGGAGATTGACCGGCAGGCAAAAGAGGTGGCGGTTACCATCCATACCGCCCGTCCCGGCATTGTTATCGGGCGAGGTGGACAGCGCGTTGACGAACTAGGCGCCTATCTGGAAAAACTCATCGGCAAAAAGGTTAGACTTAATATACAGGAAATCCGCCAGCCGGAACTGGATGCCCTGCTCGTTGCCCGAACGATTGCAGAGCAAATTCAGCGCCGTATCGCCTACCGGAGAGCAATGAAACAGGCGATTTTCCGCACCATACAGGCTGGCGCCAAGGGAATAAGGGTCAGTTGCTCCGGCAGGCTGGGCGATTCTGAAATCGCACGGCGTCAGATAATGCACGAAGGGCGGGTGCCACTACATACACTGCGGGCGGACATCGACTACGGCTTGACCGAAGCGCGCACCACGATGGGGAGAATCGGCGTTAAGGTATGGATATTTAAAGGCGAGATCCTTCCCGAACCCAAGGAACTGGCCCCCGAAGGTATGCCTGCGGAAATGGCCGAGCCAGCAATTGAAGTAACCGCCGAAGCCACCGCGAAAACCGCACCGGAGGAAGCTCCGGTAGAAGCGGAGGCTAAAGTAGTAACGGAGGCAGTGGCCGAAGGAAAAACTGAAGAGGCACCGGCCAAGCCTTCACGAAGGAAAAAAGCAGCCGTCACCACTGAGGAAAAACCGGCAGAGACCACGGCTGAGGAGGCGGTAGAGGTAACTGCCGAAGAGAAGCCAGCCGCCAAGCGGAGAACCAGAGCCGCCAAGCCGACAGAAACCGCCGAGGTGGTTGCCAAGGAGAAGGCCGGGGAAGAACCGGTAGAAGCAACCACTAAACGAAGCCGAAAAAAGAAACCAACCAGCGACACTGCCACTGAAGCAGAAGCTGTCAACGTAACCGAAGACGAGGAAAAAGATGCTGCAACCGAAACGGGTTAAATATCGCAAATCACATAAAGGACACCGCAGGGGCAGTGCCCATTCAGCCAACACCACGACTTTCGGTGATTATGGCCTGCAGGCACTGGAGTCGGCCTGGGTAACGGCAGAACAGATTGAGGCCGCGCGGCGCGCCATTACCCGCTATATCCGCCGTGGCGGCAAGGTCTGGATACGCGTTTTTCCGGATAAGCCGGTCACCAAGAAACCGGCGGAGACCCGCATGGGAAGTGGCAAGGGCAGTCCCGACCACTGGGTAGCCGTGGTTAAATCGGGGAGAATAATGTTTGAGATGGCAGGCGTTGGCGAAGAAACCGCCAAAGAAGCGATACGCCTGGCTTCACACAAGCTCCCGATTGCCACCAGATTCGTGGCGCGGGAGACGGTTACCGCTCAGCAGCAGACAGTATAAAGGAATTAGACAATGGTCAGGGTTGATGAATTCAGAGCATTAGACACGGAAGACCTGAAAAAGCAGCTGGAAGACTCAAAACAGGAGTTGCTTAACCTGCGTTTCCGGGTGGCCACGAGGCAGATGGTGAACCACCGCGAGCTGCCGATGGTGAAAAAGCGGATTGCCCGGATTAGAACCATACTGAGAGAAAGAGAACTGGAGATAAGATAACGCCATGGAAGAGAAGCGTAAAACCCTGATTGGACGCGTAATCAACAATCGTATGGATAAGACGGTGGTGGTCTCCGTAAACAAGCTCAAGCGCTTTCCGAAGTACCGAAAGACCATAACCTGGGCGACCAAATATAAGGCTCATGATGAAAAAAACGAGTGCCGGATAGGGGACAGGGTCAGGATTGTGGAGACCCGGCCGCTCTCCCGACAAAAGCACTGGCGCGTCGCCGAGATAATCACCAAGGGAGAGGTCGCCGAAATTCTACCACAGGAGATATCATAACCATCGAGGTTTAATACTATGATTCAGTCTTACACCAGATTAAGAGCCGCAGACAATACCGGAGCCCGGGAAATAATGTGCATCAATGTGCTCGGCGGCACGAGAAAGAGGTACGCCCGGGTTGGCGATATCATCGTCGCCTCGGTGAAAAAAGCTATTCCCAATGCCGCCACAAAAAAAGGCGAAGTGGTGCGGGCGGTGATAGTACGTACCGCCCAACCCTACCGGCGCCCTGATGGCTCATATATCAGGTTCGACGAAAACGCCGCGGTAATACTGACCGACAAAAACAATCCGCGAGGAACCCGAATCTTCGGGCCCGTAGCCAGGGAATTGAGGGACAAAGACTTCACCAAAATAATTTCTCTGGCGCCGGAAGTCCTTTAAAGGTAAATGATAATGAAGATTAGAAAGAACGATACGGTGCAGGTAATGGCCGGCAAGGACCGGGGGAAAAGAGGCAAGGTGCGCTTTGCCTATCCCAAGAAGAACCGGCTTATCGTGGAAGGGATTAACTTCATTAAAAAGCACTCCCGCGCACGAGGGCAGGTCAGGCAGGCCGGTATTATTGACCTGGAGGCGCAGATTGACGCTTCCAATGTCATGCTACTGTGCGGAAAGTGTAACCACCCCACTCGCGTGGGCTTCACCTTTCTCGATGATGGAAGAAAGGTCAGGATATGCCGCAAGTGTAAAGAGGTGATTGACTAGATGTCGCGGTTGAAAGAGAAATATCAGAAAGAAGCGGTACCCGCTCTGATGGAGCGCCACGAATACCGTAATATCATGGAAGTACCGCGCCTGATTAAAGCGGTGCTCAACATCGGCCTCGGCGAAGCGATTCAGAATGCCAAAGCCCTGGAGTCGGCTGAGGCTGAGCTGTCCGCTATTTCCGGGCAGCACCCGGTCATCACCCGTTCCCGGAAATCAATCGCGGCCTTCAAACTGCGGACAGGGATGCCTATCGGGATGAAGGTAACCCTCCGTGGCGAACGGATGTATGACTTCCTTGACCGACTGATTAACGCGGTTCTGCCCCGGATGCGGGAATTTTCCGGAGTATCTCCAACCGCATTTGACGGTCGCGGGAATTATACGCTGGGCTTCAAAGAGCAGATCTCGTTCCCGGAAATAGACTACGACAAGATAGAAAAGCTGCGTGGCCTGGAAATAGCAATCGCCACCACGGCAAAGACCGATGAGGAAGGCAGGCATCTTCTCGAACTACTAGGCATGCCTTTTGCCAAGGACGGAACGGAGTAGGAATGGCAAAGAAATCGAAAGTCGTTAAAGCAGGGAAGCCGACCAAATTCAAGGTACAGCAACGCAACCGCTGCCATCTGTGCGGGCGGCCGCGTGCTTACATCCGCCAGTTTGGCCTGTGCCGAATCTGTTTCCGCCGACTGGCACTGGCCGGTCAGCTTCCGGGAGTAAGAAAATCAAGTTGGTAGAAAAAACAGAGGGAATAATATGACTGTTTCTGACCCAATTGCCGACATGCTAACCAGAATACGGAACGCCATTATGGCCAAGCACGAGCAGGTGCTGATGCCATCATCACGGCTGAAACTCTCCATCGCCCGAATTCTGAAGGAAGAGGGCTTCATCACCGACTATGAGGTGATCCGGGAAAAGCCACAGCGGGTGATTAAAGTCCTGCTCAAATACCACGACCGTAATAAGCCAGCGATAAACGGTATGAAACGGGTGAGCAAGCCCGGATTGAGGGTTTATGTCGGGGGGAAGGAAATACCACGCGTCTTTAGCGGACTGGGCATTGCCATCGTCTCCACTTCCAAGGGAGTGAGAACCGGCCAGCAGGCCTGGCGCCAGGGCATCGGGGGAGAACTGCTTTGCTTTGTCTGGTAATCAGAAATCGGAGTGACAACACATGTCAAGAATAGGACGAATGCCAATAGCTATACCTTCAGGGGTAACGGTAGCCATCAAAGAAAACCAGGTGAAAGTGACCGGCCCGAAAGGTGAACTCAGCCGCGTCATCAACCCGGAGATATCCGTTACCGAGGAGGATAATAAATTAGTATTGACCAGGCCCAGCGACAACCCGGAACATCGCTCGCAGCACGGTCTGACACGAAGCCTAATCAATAATATGGTGACCGGTGTGAGCAACGGCTTTGCAAAGCAACTGGATATCGTCGGCGTGGGCTACCGTGCGGAAAAAGCCGGGGAAAAGCTGGTGCTCCGCGTCGGTTTTTCCCACCTCGTTGAAATGGAACCGCTGCCCGGCATCACCTTCTCCGTCGAGGGCAACAACCGCATCACGGTTACTGGAATCGATAAGGAAACGGTTGGCGAGATGGCGGCCAGAATTCGGAGAATTCG
>CBFDCY010000017.1:0-12087 GCA_965603425.1 uncultured Dehalococcoidia bacterium
AAGAGAGAAACGAACATTTTAAAATCGTGAGTCAATGTGTTAAAGTGCTGCGTGAAGAGGCTAACCCGGAAGGCTTCAATATCGGAATGAATCTGGGAAAGGCCTCCGGCGCGGGGATTACGGGCCATGTCCATACCCATATCGTGCCGCGCTGGCACGGGGACAATAATTTTATGTCGGTGCTGGCAGATACCAAGGTGGTGCCAGAGGCGCTGGCGAAGACCTACGAAAGACTGAAAAGCAGGTTCTGATGAATTGTGTTGACATAACTCTATACTGGTGCTAATCTGTTTTGCATGAGCGGTCAAATATTGAGAGAGCGAGAGGAGTAGCTATGGTTCATATCAATGAGCGAGTAAAGGCGGAAGTAGAAAGCATCTCCCTTGTTGACACGCACGAACATATCATGCTGGAAGCGGAACGCAACGAGTGCGCGGTTGACTTCAGCTATCTGTTTGCGCATTACAACTCCAGCGACCTGATATCGGCGGGATTGTCGCCGCGCATGATGGAAGCCATACGCTTCCCGATGCATCGCGTGAGAGTGGAAGGGTACAAACACCGCAAGGTGCGTCGCTTAATCCCTGAGCCGGAAAAAGATAATATGTCCCTGGACGAGCGCTGGCGGGCAATGGAGCCTTTCTGGGAGATGATAAGAAATACAGCTTATGCCAGGCAGACGCTTATAACCATCCGTGGTATATTCGGCATTGATGATTTGAACCGCAATACCTATCTACAGCTTTCCGAAGCAATTGCCAAATCCAGGGGGCCAGACTGGTACCGCCATGTCATGCAGGAAAAGGCGAATATCGCGGTCTCCATTGTTGACTGGCAGAGCACAGACCTGAAACCTGACCTCTTTGTCCCGGCCATGCGCCTCGACCATTTTATCGGCGTACAGTCGAGGGCTGACCTTGGCGCCCTTGAGGGGGAGTCGGGAATGGCCATCCATTCGCTGGATGACATGGCAAAGGCGATGCGCGCGACGCTGGAAGGATACATCGCCAGTGGTGCCGTGGCGGTCAAGAGTGGTCTTGCCTATAACCGCATCCTGAAATACGATAAAGTATCCCGGCACGAGGCTGAGGTCGCCTTCAACCGTATTGCCAGCCACCTTGGAGAAGGACTTGCCTGGCTTGAGGCCAAACCGCTTCAGGACTACATGATGCACCAGGTGATACGCGCGGCGATTGATTCCGGCCTGCCGGTTCAGGTGCATACCGGCCTGCAGGAAGGCAATGAAAACATTATAAACAATGCCAATCCCACCCATCTGGTCAACCTTTTCATTGAATATAAGGAGGCCAGGTTCGACCTGTTTCACGGGGGGTATCCCTATATCCACGAATGGGCAACTCTGGCCAAAAACTTCCCCAACGTAACAGCGGATATTACCTGGCTGCCCATTATCTCGCCGGAGATTGCCCGGCAATTGCTGCACGAACTTATCGAGACGGTTCCCGGCAACAAAATCATGGCTTTTGGCGGCGATTCAATGACGGTGGAGATGGCGTACGGGCACTCGGTTATGACGCGTCAGTTGGTGGCCAGGGTCCTTTCCGAAAAAGTTGATGAGGGCTATCTGGGCGAAGACGAAGCCATCGTGCTGGCGCGGAGGATGCTCAGGGACAACCCGGCGTCGCTTTACAAATTGAAGATTGCAGAAAACAGAGCATGAAAATTCTCATCATTGAGGACGACCGGGCAATTGTGGAGGCCATATCCCTGACACTCCAGATGAACTGGCCCGATACGACTTTGCTGTCGGCAAAACTCGGCGAAGAGGGCATTGAGCTGCTCCAGTCTGAGAACCCGGACGCCGTCATACTGGACCTCGGCCTTCCCGATATCAGTGGTTTTGAGGTATTGAAGAGAATCCGTACTTTTTCAGAAGTGCCAATCCTCATCCTGACGGTCAGGTCGGACGAGAGCGATATTGTCAAAGGGCTGGAATGGGGCGCCGACGATTATGTCATAAAACCTTTCCGGCAGAAAGAACTCCTATCCCGGATAAAGCTGATTACGCGCCGGCGCGGTGCCATCGCCGAAGGGGCGCCTCTGGTTTGCGGGCAACTGCAGTTTGAGCCCTCCACTGGGCAGCTTTTTCACGAGGGACGGGAGGTCAACCTGACCCCTACCGAGATCTCCATCATAAGCCACCTGATGAGAAATGTGGGGCGGGTGGTTACGCATTCGGGGCTGGCAGAGGCGGTATGGGGCGTTGACTATCCTGACGCTGCCGATAGCCTCAGGGTACATATACGCCGCCTGCGCACCAAACTTGAATCGGACCCCAGCAACCCGAAGATAGTCCTCACCCGGGCAGGCATGGGATACATGCTGGCCAAGCCGGAAGAATCATGAGTTAATCTCAAGACGGGAAACTTGTATTTCAATCTATGTGCCGGCGAATTCCTCAATAAGCTGAAGAACCGAGGTGGCATCTTTCGGGCCAAGGCCACGGGCTCTGGCCATCCGGTAAACCTGATAGACGGCGCTGAATACGGGGAGAGATATATCCAGCGCGCGAACGGTGTCCATGATAATGCCCGTGTCTTTGACAAAGATGTCCACGGTCGCCCTGGGGGTGTAGTCTTTGGCGAGCATCGATGGCCCCATCATTTGCAGCACCTCGCTGGTTCCGGCGCCTTTGGTGATGACGTCATACATGGTCTGAAGGTTGATACCCAGCTTCTCTGCCATGACCATTGCCTCGGCTACAGAGGCGATGTTGGCACTGACCAGAATCTGGTTGATTATTTTCATTGCCTGTCCCTGCCCCACTTTCCCCACGTGAAAAACGTTGCTCCCCATCGCTTTCAGGATGTCTTCGTTCTCCTTTACCACGGCATCATCCCCCCCCACCATCAATGCCAGAGAGGCATCCTCCGCTCTTGCCCTTCCACCGCTTACCGGTGAGTCGATAACCGATACCCCGCGTTCGCGGGCAACGCTTTCCGCTTCGATAACGTCCTGGGGGGTAATCGTGCTCGTGATAATGAGGGCTGTCCCTTGGCGCATGCCGCTGAGCACTCCGCCGGGAGGGAAAACGGCATTCTTAACCTGCTGGTAGTCGCGCACCATAACGATAACCGTATCACTCTTCTCGCCGACTTCCCCGGTGCTTCCGGCTATCCTGGCGCCAAGTTTTTCCATCTCGGCCAGGGGCTCTTTTTGGATATCGAAAACGGTTAGCGGGTAACCATCCCGGGCAATACGTGTTGCCATCGCTTTACCCATTACCCCCAGACCGATGAAACCGACCTTCTTTCTTTCCATTGGTGTGTTGTTTCCTTTCTTGCCGTATTTGTGCCTTGGCTCAGAATAACTCTGAAAAACCCCTTTAATTATGCTCTTCAGGCGTGGAAATGGCAAGCTAGGGCATTATCATCCCGGAGCAAGGATAGGAGCATCACCGGGGCTTGTCAGAGGCAATCTGGAATTCCGGGCACTTTACTACCTGCCATAACTGATTTATGATATAAGTAGGAGGCAATTGAACCAGAATGACGGTGAAAAAAGCAACATATCCATCTCAATATGAGACCGAAGTCCTGCTGAAAGACGGCTCAAGGATACTCTTGAGGCCGATACGCCGGGACGATGCCGAGCGCTGGCTTGCCTTTTTCCAGCGACAAAGTGAACAGACCAAATACCTTCGCTTCCAACATGACCCTGGCGAGATGGGCCCTGAGGACGCGTTGCGATTCTGTACGGTGGACTACAAGAACACCTTTGCCTTGGTTGGCGAGGTGCAGAGGGAGCAGCGCAAGGAAATCATTGCCATCGGGCGTTATTATCGCCTGCCGAATAAGCGCTCGGCAAGGGTTGCCTTCGCCATCGAGGACGCTTACCACGGCAAGGGCATCGGCACCCGGCTTATCGAGTGGCTGGCGAATGCGGCTCGTGACAATGGCATCGCCGTTTTCGAGGGTGATGTTCTCGCCGAAAACGAACGCATGATGTCCGTTCTCAGGGATTATGGCTTTCATATTGACAGCGAACTGAAGGGCGGCGTCTACCATGTTACCATTACCATAGCCAGGAGTCGGCGGGTGGAGAGGAAAGAGATAGAAAGGGAGCGCCTGTCAACGATCGCTTCAATACGAAATGTTCTGGCACCGCGTTCCATTGCGGTTATCGGTGCTTCCAGGCAGCTGGGCAGTATCGGGCAGCTTGTTTTCCAGAATATCATGGAAGGCGGATTCAGCGGCGTCGTTTACCCGGTGAACCCGAAGGCGGATGCCATCATGGCGGTGAAAGCCTATCCCTCCATACTTGATGTACCGGGGGAAGTGGACCTGGCGGTAATCATTGTGCCCACTAAGTTTGTCGCCAGAGTGGCGGATGAGTGCGGCCGGAAAGGTGTTCGCGCCATCATTGTCATCACCGATGGATTCAGGGAGAGAGGGCGGCAGGGAGCCACCCGAGAGGAAGAGCTGCGCGATATCGCGCTGGGTCACGGAATGCGACTGGTGGGACCGAACTGCATGGGAATAATCAATGCAGACCCTGAGGTGCGACTGAATGCCTCGTTTTCCCGCGTTTTTCCACCTCGTGGAAATATCGCCTTTCTCTCCCAGAGCGGTGCTATGGGGTTGGTCATTCTGGAGTATGCCAGCGACCTCAATATGGGCATATCCGGGTTCGTCAGCGTGGGCAATCGCGCCGACATTTCTTCCAACGATTTATTGCAGTACTGGGAGGATGACCCGGCAACTAGGGTCATTTTGCTCTATCTGGAGTCGTTCGGTAACCCGCATAAGTTCAGTCGCATCGCCAAACGCGTTTCGGCTAAAAAACCGATTGTCGTTGTTAAGAGCGGTACCACACTGGTTGGCTCTCGTGCCGCCTCATCACATACCGGTGCCCTGGCGACACCGGAAGTGGTCTCGGACGCCTTGTTTCGTCAGGCAGGTATCATTCGCGTCGACAGCATTGAGGAACTGTTTGACGTGGCCACACTTCTATCCAGTCAGCCGCCACCCGAAGGCAAAAGGCTGGTTATCGTGACCAACGGAGGGGGACCGGGTATTCTGGCTGCCGACGCCTCAGAGCAGCAGGGGTTGACACTGCCCGAGCTTTCCTATGAAACGGCCGGTAAACTCGGTCAACTCGTCAAGCGGGATATCATGGTCGGCAATCCGCTCGACCTCACCGGCAGTGTTACCCCGGAGGAGTTTGAAGGCTCCTTGAGGGTGCTGGTAGAGGACGATAGCGTTGATGCCGTCCTGGCGGTGTTTGTCCCGGCGGCGGTTGTGGACTCAACGCTGGTGGAAGATGCCATCCGCCGTGTCAGCCCCTTGTACCAGCGGCGCAAAAAGCCTTTGCTCGTCTGTTTTATGGGGCAGCGGGGGTTCAAAGCCAGACTGGGAAAGGCGGGTAGCTTTGTACCCTGTTACCCATTCCCTGAGGACGCCGTTTCCGCTTTGGCCAAGGCTGTTGAGTACCGTGAGCTGGTGAAAAAACCCAGAGGCGCTGTGCCGCGTATAAAGGGTATCAAGCGGGAAAAGGCACGACGCATTATTGAGACGGCGATGAACCGGAACAAGCAGAGGCCGTTCTGGCTTTCCACAGAGGAAATGGTGGAGCTGCTCGATTGTTACGGTATTCGTACTGCCGAGACAGCGGTCGCCGGTAGTGCCAGTGAAGCAGCCGCTTTGGCGGCACGGACAGGCTTCCCGGTGGTGGTGAAACTGAACTCATCCACCATCACGCACAAGACCGATGTCGGTGGTGTGGTGCTGGACCTCAATTCAAAAGATGAGGTGAAAGAGGCCTTCAACGCCATTAAGAAAAAGCTGGCGGCCATAGGGCGTGAAACTGAGATGGAAGGCGTTACCATCCAGCGCATGGTATCAGGTGGTGTTGAAATCATTGCCGGTGTGACGCAGGACCCGACGTTCGGGCCGCTCATCATGTTTGGTCTGGGCGGTGTGCAGGCCGAGCTGCTGAAGGATATTGTCCTCCGCCTGCACCCGCTTACCGAAGTGGACGCCAGCGAAATGGTCAGCTCAATCAAGATGGCCCGGCTGTTTGAGGGTTTCAGGGGGGCACCCCCCAGCGATATTCCGGCGGTGCAGGATTTACTGCTCAGACTATCGGCCATTGTTGAGGATATCCCCCAGATTGCGGAGCTGGACTTCAATCCGGTGAAAGTAATGGCAATGGGGGAAGGGTACAGGGTGGTGGATGCCAGAATCAGCTTGAAATAACCGGCACCGCTTTATCTGGTGCTTTGTTGGCCAAACATGACAATCGATAGAAAGGGATAAAAATGATTAGACGGCTAGTACTGACAGCGCTGCTCGTAATAATGGTAACCGGGCTGCTGGCTGGCTGTGGCGAAAAAGAAGAGGAAGCGGAGCAGAAGTGGGGTTTTCTGCCGGTGGAAAAAATGGAAGTTAAAGTGAACGAAGAATTCACCCTCGCCAAGGGATTTAATATGAACTCCGGCTTTATATGGCGGGAAAAGTACGATGAATCAATGCTCGAACTGTTAGAAAATATAGTTGATTCCGAGACCAGGGAAGATGGGACTATTGTTCTAATCCACGTCTTCCGGTTTCAGGCAAAGAAAAAAGGTAATACACAGATATTCCTGGCTAATACCAGGTCTACTCTTGAGGGCCCGATTGTCGGCGAGCAAATTGTGTACGATGTTTACATAAAGTAATCGGCATTGCCGAGCCGGGACCTGTCAACCCAGCCGGTCCCTGACCAGTTTCACCACGCCCAGCGGGTAGTCCGCCACGCCAACCCCTGCCTTTTCCAAAGCGCTTATCTTGCTTTTCGTTGTTCCCATGTCGCCCTGTACGATGGCTCCAGCATGGCCCATACGTTTTCCTTCCGGCACGCTATGGCCGGCGATGTAGGCCACCACTGGCTTTGTCATCTGGCTGGCAATGAACCCGGCAGCATGTTCTTCCTGTGTGCCGCCTACTTCACCGACGATGATGACCAGGTCTGTTCCCGGGTCGGCATCGAAGAGAGCCAGCAGTTCGGAGAGGCTGGTGAACGGCACCGGGTCGGCACCCATGCCGACGGCCGTGCTCTGTCCAAGGCCGGCAGCAGCCAGGTCGCTACAGACCTCATAGGCAAGAGTGCCGCTACGGGAAATGACACCGATTCGCCCGGGTTGGAACATGTTTCCGGGCATGATGCCCATCTTGGCCTGTCCCGGAGTGATAATTCCCGGACTGGTTGGCCCCAGAAGCCGCACATCGTGGCCTCTCGCGTAGTCTTTTATCTCCATGGCATCGTGCACCGGAACGTGCTCGGTAACTATCACGATGAGACTGACGCCGGCGTCTATGGTCTCACGGGCAGCATCCTTGACCGCCGCCGGCGGCACGAAAAAGACTGACGCCTCCGCCCCGCATCCGGCAACGGCTTGAGCAACGCTGTCGTAGACTGGCACGCCTTCTACTTCTTCGCCTCCCTTCCCCGGAGTCACGCCGCCCACGATATTGGTTCCGTACTCCAGCATCCATTTCGCCTGCGCCCGGCCCACCCGTCCGGTGATGCCCTGCACCAGCACCTTTGTTTCTCGATTCAGAAGTATACTCATTTTGTTCTTTCCAGTATCCGGAAGAGACGCTCTACACTTTCTTCGGTGGCGGCGTCAGTGAACGCTTCGATCCCTGCCTCTCTCAGCATCTGCCAGATTTCCTCCTGGCGGTTTCCCCGCACCCTGGCTACAATGGGGATACCCGCGGGGTGCTCCTGGAGGAAGCGGACGATTCCCTTGGCGCCTTCGTGGATGGGGTTGATGCCGGCGAGGAGGTTGAGAAAAACGGCTTTGAGGCCTTTCTTCTGCATGACCAGCTCCATAACCTGGTAAAGAAGCTCCTCGGAGATGCCACCCCCCGTTTCCAAGAAGTTTGCCGGACGGTATCTGTGCCCGATGATGTCCATCGTCGCCATGCCCAGCCCCGCGCCGCTGGAGACAATTCCGACCTCGCCGTCAAGTTCCACGTAGGTTACCCCTATCTGGCGACCTTTTTTCTCCAATGGGGTGGCAATGCGGTCCTCGGACGGTATTTGCAGGTCCGAATGGCGAAACAGGCTGGAATCGTCGATTTCCATCCTGGCGTCAATGGCCAGATACTCGCCTTTCGCAGTGCATACCAGAGGATTGATTTCGGCGACGGTGGCGTCATATTTACAAAAAACCTGATAGAGCCTGTGGAAAATACCGGCGATACGGGCTGATTCTTCGTCGGCAAGGCCGGCGTGTTGTGCGATTTCCTCCGCTTCGGATAGGCTCAGACCAGCCGAGATGGAAACCTGGTGGGAAAACACCACTTCAGGATGGGTTTTGGCCGTCTCTTCGATGGAAACGCCGCCGGCGGTGCTCAATATAACCACCGGGCAGCCGTCCAGGCCATCTATGGTCACTCCCAGGTAGAACTCCCGGGCCACCTCCACCTTTTCCACCACCATCACTCGGTTTACGGGGAATCCTCTGATGGAGGATTTGAGAACCTGCCGGGCGATTTCTTCTGCCTGCTCCGGAGAATCAGCTGCCTGGACTCCGCCGGCCAGCCCGCGACCGCCGGTCAGTACCTGAGCTTTGATAAGGATGGGCCCCCCGATTTTTTCGGCCGCCTCACGCGCTGCCTGGGGGCTGTCAGCGATTATAAAGTCGGGGACCGGTATACCTTCCTGTCGAAAGAGGTTGCCGGCTTCAAACTCGTACAGTTTCATGTCTGCTTGAAGGAAGTTTACCCTAATCGGAGGCAGGCGTCAAAGCGTCAAAGAATAATCGCGCTATAAAGGAATCTTTATTTAGTATTCCCTGATATGCACTACTTTATCATCATACTAGGTAGCCAGAGGACCAACTGGGGGAAAAATGAGCAGAGGAGAAGGCCCACCATTATCAGGGGGATAAACGGAATTACCCCTTTGATGACATCGGCCATAGTTATATTCAGTTCTGGTGCCGCCGCACCGACGGTAAAGTATATAGCGGGTGCGAAGGGGGGAGTATTGAATCCCATCTGAAGGTTGATGGCTATCATTATGGCAAACCAGATAGGATCGAACCCGAGAACTGGCACAATGGGGAACACTATCGGAACTACGATGGCGAGGATACCCAGCCACTCAACGAAAAATCCCAGGATAAAGACAATGAGCATGACTGCGGCAAAGGCACCCCATGACCCGCCCGGGGCAGCCAAAAGCAGTTCCTCGATCACGTTGCCGCAACCCAGGTGCAGAAAAACGCCTACGAAAGCGAAAGATATGCCGGCGATGAAAAAGACATAGGTGAAAAGCTTTATCGTCTCGTAACAGGTCTCTTTCAGTAGCCGGAAGCTAAAGTTGCGGCGGGCTATGACCAGAAGCATCGAGGCGAAAGCTCCGGTAGCAGCTGCCTCGGTCGGAGGGGCAATGCCGAAAAAGATAACCCCCAGCACGGAAAGGATAATGAATGCGGGCGGTACCAGCGAGACAAAGAGCACTTTCGTTTTCTGCCTGAAGGGGATTGCCCTCTCTTCAGCAGGAACCACCGGCGCCAAATTTGGTTGCAGGAAAGACCGGATGGTGATGTAGGAAATATACAGGCCCGAAAGTATGAAGCCGGGGATAAAGGCCCCAAAGAAAAGCTTTCCCACGGAGAGGTTAGCCAAGGGACCAAAAACCACCAGCATAATGCTCGGTGGGATGAGGATACCCAGAGTGCCGCTAACCGCCGTGGCACCCGAAGCCAAACTTTTGTCATAACCCCGCTTTATCATTGATGGGAGAGCCACCAGGGCTAACATGGTGGTAGAAGCGGCGATTACCCCGACACAGGCAGCCAGGATAGTACCGACCAGCACCGTGCATACCGCCAGGCCACCCCTGTAACCACCCAGCCATAGATACATGGCTTTATACATGTCTTCCACGGTCCCGGCTTTTTCCAGCCACAGTCCCATGAAAATGAAAAGGGGCAGCGCCAGAAAGCTGTACTTCTGCGAGAAATCATACATGCGCAGATAGATTATGTTGCCAGTTATGTCAGGGCCTGCGGTGACAATCCCGACCAATATCGCCGTGGCACCGATGACGGCCGCGATGTAGTAGCCGGTGAGTACGCCGACCAGGATGCCGCCGAGCATTATTACGGTAACAACTTCTGGGTTAATATCAATCATAAGGTTTGCTCCTGACTGCAAAGTAGAAATCCCGAAAGAATCGAGCCAAACATTGAAGGGTGAAAGTGCACCATCCTAACAGGTAAACGGTTCTGAAGGGAGCCGCCGGGGGATACCACCAGCTCTCATCTCTCACCTCACCCATAACCCAGGATTGCCACGCCCAGTGCGCAGAATTCGTCAAAAACACATAAAGCACAGGGACCATGAAAATCAGGAAAAAGCAGATGTCAAGAATCATCTTTACTCTGGTTGGAAACATCCGGTAAATAATATCAATTCTGAGATGCTTGCGGTGGACATGGGCATAGGCCAGACCCATGACGACGAGGGTTCCACCCATCATCTGGCTGGTCAGATGGGCCCATACAGTGGGGCGGTTAAAGCCCCACCTGGCTACCACTTCAAAGACAAGTACCAGGACAAGGGCTAACGCCAGCCAGCTGAATGCCCTTCCGCTGTAGTCACTAATGGCATCAACAACTTTGAGTGCTTTTCTCAATGCTCCTCAGTGCCTTCCAGTAAATTTTGCCTTGCCCCCCGCCCGGACCGATGCTCCCGGGCGAGGGGCAGAATCCAGTGTCTGTTTTATTTTTACTAGGCTTTTTTAAGGCGCTACAGGCGCGAGAAGCCTGCCCTTATCATGTCCTGGAACTCCGTCATTGAGCTGTATAACTTGTCAATGAAGGGGTCCGCTGCAGCTTTTTCGGCGTAAAACGCACGCGCTTCCTTGGCATAGGCTTCTTCAATTTCGTCGGAAACCAGTTCCACCGTGCTGCCGTAGTCGATAAAGTTCTGCACGGCCTTAACATCTTCGACTGCGTAGAGATAGTAGACCTCCATCATCGCGCCCTGCGCGAACGACGTTACAAGCTGCTTGAGGTCATCCGGGAGCTCTGCCCAGCGCTCTTCATAGACAATGCACTGCATGAACTCCATGGGCTGGCGCGACGACGAGAGATAAACGTACTGCCCTACTTCCTGCAAGCCACGTGCCCAGTTAGAGGCCGGGGTGGACACCTCATAGGCGTCAATTACGCCCCGTTGCATTGATTCATAGACTTCCGAGGAGGGGAAGAAACTCGCTGCACCCCCCATTCTGGCCAAAATCTCGCCACCATCACCTGAACCCCGAAATTTCAATCCTTTGAGGTCTGCCGGCGTGTTTAATGGCCCTTCGGAGTGCAGCCACACCTCTGGAGTGGTGATGTACCCGCCAAAGGGTATCGCGTGCAGGTTAAAGTCCTTAATCATCTCATCCATTAGCTCGGCGCCACCTCCATACATCAGCCAGGCGTGGAACTCAACGCCAGTCAATCCGCCGGAGACATAAGACATCATAGGAGCGGGGCCAGGTATGAATTTCTTCCAGTGTGCCGCGGGTGTCAGGGCAAAGTCCAGAGCGCCCGTGTTCACCGTCTCAAACTCCATTTGTTGTTCCACAATGTCACCGGCGCCAAACCAGTCAATCTCCAGCCGCCCACCGCTGGCAACCTCTATTTCATCCAAAATCTCCATCCACTTCTGATTCTTCGGGTCTACGAGCATGCTAGCGACTTGCCCCACCCATCTGATTGCTACTTCTGGTTGGGCAGGGGCTGGTGCCGGAGCTGGCGCAGGTGCTGGCGCCGGGGCTGGTGCTGGTGCCGGAGCTGGCGCTGGAGCTGGCGCCGGGGCTGGTGCAGGTGCTGGCGCCGGGGCTGGAGCTGGTTTCGCACAAGCAACCGCAATGCTGCTGACTAAAACTACCACCAATACTAAAGTTAGTATCAGTCTTTTTTTCATGGTCTTCTCCTTTTGGTACGGATACCTCTTCTTTAAATCTATTGATATGAAGTCAATCACCTCCTTGTAACAATAGTTATAAAAAAATCATAAAAAAAAAGCACTGATTACCGAAATTCAAGTTCGGTTCCAGTGCTCTGATTAACCTCAT
>CBFDCY010000018.1:0-11748 GCA_965603425.1 uncultured Dehalococcoidia bacterium
ATAAAGTAGTGGTTATCGCCACCGATAATACCCGGCCCTGCCCCGATGACCGTATCTTGCCGCCGCTGCTCGCCGAGCTGGAAAACAAAGTGCCGCGAGAGAACATCACCATCATCGTTGCCCTCGGCCTGCACCCGCCGCTGAACAAAACTGAACTTGCCCAAAAGCTGGGCGAAGATGTCGTGGCCGGCTATAATGTCTTCAACCACAATGTGAACGATACCGTCTATATTGGCACCACCTCACGGGGTACGCCAGTGGACATCAACCGCCGGGTCATTGAGGCCGATTTCCGCATCAGCACCGGGTTTATCGAGCCCCACTTCTTTGCCGGCTTCTCCGGGGGACGGAAGAGCATAGCGCCCGGAGTGTTCAGCGTCCGTTCCGCCTACCACAACCACGGCTACCGGATGGTAGAGCACCCGCAGGCGCGCGCCGGTATTCTCAAAGGAAATCCACTGCACGAAGACCTCGTTGAACAGGCACAGATGGCCAGGCTCAATTTCATTGTCAACGTGCTGCTCAATAAGGACAGGGAGATAACGCACGTCGTTGCCGGCCACCCGTTCAAAGCACATGAGAAAGGCTGCCAGATAGAGAGGAAAATCGCTGGCGTCAAAGTGCCCCAGAGAGCGGACATCACCGTCACCACCAACAGTGGAGCGCCGCTTGACCTGGACCTGTACCAGACCTGCAAGGGCATTGACACCGCCTCACAGGTTACTCGCGACGGCGGAATAATAATCGTGGCTTCATCATGCAGCGCCGGCATCGGACCGGAAGCATTCCTGGAACTGCACCGCTCGGTTGATTCTCCCAAAGAGGTGATAAGAAAGATTAAGCGGGAAGAGCCTATCGGCGTCCAGTGGGAAAACCAGATTCTGGCCCGCACCCAGTTGAAGCACGATATCTATCTGGTCTCAAGCCTGGATGACAGCATAGTTAATGACATGATGATGACACCGGTCAGCACCATCGAGGAGGGCCTGGAAAAGGCCTTCTCCGTGCTGGGGGATAACGCCGAGG
This sequence comes from uncultured Dehalococcoidia bacterium, assembly GCA_965603425.1. GTDB lineage: Bacteria > Chloroflexota > Dehalococcoidia > Dehalococcoidales > RBG-16-60-22 > E44-bin89. Next base: position 1,027 of record CBFDCY010000018.1, read on the forward strand.
TCGTTGTGATTCCGGAAGGCCCCCTCATCCTCCCCCTTCTGGAAGAGTGAGCGTTTTCCTTGACGCAATCTGGGTGCTGTGCTATATTTGGGGTGAACGCCCCGTTGCAGCAGTGCCACAGAGGTAGCGTATGAGCAGGTTGCCAGAAACAGAAGCCGCCAGCCAGAAATCGGAAGATGGTATTTCAGTCAACCCCGGCATCGTTAAGAGAAATATTGAACCTGACCGCCCTACTTTTAGCCCGTCCACCGTAATCGCACACCAGTTCACTGCTCGCACCGGCAGCAACCTTCACTTCTTCCCAGCAAATTCCCGAAAGGAGTCCCAGACATGAAAGACAACTTGCACTCTTATATGAAGGTCGGCATCGTGCAGCCGATGGCCTACCCGGAGATGGATACGGTTGAGGCCATCCGTAAGATTGCCGAGGACGCATTTTTCGGCGCCATTGAGATTGCTTCAATACCTGAAGATATCAGGGATGAGGTAAAGCAGATACTCGAGGCAAGCCACCTCGTTATCGGCTACGTTGGTCAGCCGCTCCTGCTGAATAACAAACTGGACCTCAACAGCCTGGTGCCACAACAGCGTGATGCCGCCATCTCGATAATCAAAGGTGGTGTGGATGAGGCATACCAGATCGGTGCCAGGCAGCTTGCCGTGCTCAGCGGTCCGGCTCCAGCCAAGGAGAAATACAGCCAGGCAAGAGACCTGCTGGCCGACTCGCTCTCCCAGATATGCAGCTATGCACAGAGCAATGGTGACCTCGGCATAACCATGGAGATATTCGACCGTGATTATGATAAGAAATGCCTCATCGGCCCCACGCCGGAGGCGGTTGATGTAGCCAAAGAGGTGAAACGGCATTATCCCAACTTCGGCTTGATGATAGATTTGAGCCACCTGCCGTTGCTTAAAGAGACGCCTGACTACGCGGTTAAATCGGCTAAGGACTACCTGACACATATACACGTCGGCAGCTGCATACTGAAAGATAAGGACCACCCGGCCTACGGAGATAAACATCCTCCGTTTGGGCTCGCCGTAGGTGAAAACGATGTTGCAGAAGTAAAGTTGCTCTTAAAAGCCCTGATGGAAATCGAGTACATAGGTGAGGGGAAACAGAACGTTGTTGCCTTTGAGGTCAAGCCGCTATCAGGGCAAAGCCCGGACGTGGTGGTGGCCAACGCCAAACGTACTCTTATGGAGGCATGGGCCAGACTGTAGCTGATTTACCGGGAATGACCCTGCCAAATCGCAATATTACTGACCGTTCCATTCCATAGTGCGTACGGGAAGGAGAAAGAGCATAACTTGATGGCACAGAACCTTATCAAGGATTTAACCAGGATAGTCGGCAAAGAGAATATACTGGCCGACCTTAAGGACCTTATCTCCTATTCCTACGATGCCACGATGAGGCAGGAGCTTCCAGATGTCATCGTCTTTCCACGCGGCACGGCAGAAGTCCAGGCGATAATGAAGCTGGCCCATCGGGAAAAGATACCGGCGGTGCCCCGTGGTGCCGGCACCAATCTGTCCGGCGGCACCATCCCGGTCAAAGGCGGCATTATTCTTGAAATCAGCCGCATGAACCGCATCCTTGAGATAAATACTGCCAACCGCAGGGCGGTGGTTGAGCCCGGGGTGGTCAACCTAGATTTGCAGAATGCCCTGGCACCGCTGGGCTATTTCTACCCGCCCGACCCGGCCAGCCAGAAAACCTCTACACTGGGTGGCAACATCGGCGAGAATGCCGGTGGCCCCCTGTGCCTCCGCTACGGGGTAACTTCCAAGTACGTCTTCGGCATAGAAGTCGTTCTGGCCGATGGCGAGGTGATAAATATTGGAGACTACGTTGAGGATTTCCCTGGCTACGACTTGAGAGGCCTGTTCATTGGGTCGGAAGGAATGCTGGGCATAGCCACCAAGTTAATCCTGCACATCATTCCCAAACCGGAAGCATCACGGACCATGCTGGCCATCTTCGACCACCTCGAAAACAGCGGTCAGGCCGTATCCGACATCATCAGCGCCGGCATCGTGCCCGAAGCTATGGAGCTTCTTGACCAGAATATCTGCCGAGTAATCGAGCAGAGCGTGAAAGCCGGTTACCCCACCGATGCCGCCGGCATCCTTCTGATTGAAGTAGCCGGACTGGCCGATACATTGGAGAAGCAGGTGCGGGAGATATCACAGTTCTGCCAGAAAAATAACGTGCGTGAACTGCGCATCGCCCAGACCAACGCCGAACGCGATGCCATCTGGGCAGGCCGCCGCGGCGCTTTCGGCTCGGTAGCCAGAATCTGTCCACCCTATATCGTATGCGACGGTACTGTCCCCCGGAATAAGCTGCCAGAAGCCCTTCATAAAGTAGGTGAGATTGCTGAAAAAAATAAAGTGCTTATCGTTAATGTGGCCCATGCCGGTGACGGTAACCTCCATCCTCTGATTCTGTTTGATGTCAATAATCCAGAGGAAGAGAAAGCGGCGAAAAAGGCCGGTGAGGACATCCTTGATGCCTGCATCGCCATGGGCGGCACCATATCCGGTGAGCATGGCATCGGCCTGGAAAAGATGAAAGCGATGCGCCATATGTTTGACCCGGCGGATATCGCGGCCATGCGCAAAGCGAAGCACGCTTTTGACCCCGATGACATTTTTAACCCGGGGAAGATGTTCCCACCGGAGACAGAAACACCGCAGCCGGCAACGGGAGGGGCAACACACTGATGAATAAAGACTCTTCACGGGCCGGGCAGGCTTTCCATCAAAAGCTCGGCGAGATAGTCGGCGCCAAGAATGTACTGACGGACGAAAAGGCAACCGCACCCTATACGGTTGATGGGCTCACGCCCCAGGCCGTCACCTACCCGGCTACAACCGAGCAGGTAGCCAGTATCGTCAGAGCCGCTAATGAATCCCGGACAACACTCATCCCATGGGGGGGTGGCTCCAGGCAGGAGAGCGGGCCATGCCTTAGTGCAGCCGACACCGTGCTCTGTCTGAAAAATATGAACCAGATTGTCGAGCTTGATGCCGGCAATTTCACCGTACAGGTACAGGCAGGCATAGTCAACGATGAGCTGCAGAAACAGCTGGCAAAAGAGACCTTCTTCCTCCCTCTGGACCCCTTCTATACGGAGCGTTCGACCATCGGTGGCGAAATCGCCGTCAACGCCAACGGGCCGCGAAGGACTATGTACGGATTGGTTCGCGACCTCGTTCTCGGGGTTACGGCTGTCACCCCCACCGGCGACATCGTCCATACCGGCGGAAAGACGATGAAAAACGTGGCCGGCATAGACCTATGCCGGATGTACATCGGCTCGTGGGGCACCCTGGGCGTCATCACCGAGGCCGTGCTGAGGCTCTTCCCACTGCCTGAAACGAGCGCAGGCCTCTATATAACCTTCCCCGACCCGGAAGAGGCCTTTCGAACGGTCGGCCAGCTCCTGAACTCGCCGTTGACACCCAGCGCCATTGAGCTTGCTGACTCGGTAGCCGGGCAAAACGTGGCGGAGGCCACAGGCTCAAAACTCAACGACGGCGAGGTGCTTCTAATTGTCAACGCCGAGGGAACGAAGGATGATGTGGGGCGGCACCGTAAAGATATCGTTTCGCTCGCCGAGGCCAACAGGGCGAAAACCACCATAACGCTGGAAGACGAAGAAGCCTCTCGCGCCTGGAAGGTGTACCGCGATGTGCATGAGGCAATGCTTGGCGACAACTCGTCAACGCTTCAGGGCAAAGCCTCGGTGCCCATTAGCAAACTGGGAGACATGTATAAAGAAGCGAAGAAAATCAGTGCCAGCCACGGCGTGAAAACCGGCGTAACGGCACAATGCGGCAGCGGAATACTGTACACCTACCTGACCGATACCCCCGAGAAACTGGCAAACATCACCGGTGTACTGAAAAAGGCAGCGGCCGACCTGAGCGGGTTCTTTCTCGTTGAATCAGCGCCGCTTTCGTTCCGAAAAGAGGTTACCATCCTGCCGCCACGCAATGATTACCGATTAATGAGGCGACTGAAGACTGAGTTCGACCCGAAAAACATTCTGAACCCGGGTCGATTAGTAGGAGGTCTACGCTGACCATGCCAACGGCGGCTGAGGAATTAGCGGAAACTTTACAGCTGTGTAACAAATGCGGGCTCTGCCTGGCGGGCTGCCCTATCTATAAAGTTACCGGCATAGAATGGACCAGCGCCAGAGGGCGCGTGGCACTGCTCCGCAGCGCCCTTCTTGATGAGAGATTGGAACTTACTGACCTGAATGACCCGATATTTAACTGTCTGACCTGCAACGGCTGCACGGAGCACTGCCCGCCCGGAGTGCCAACGGGGGACATTATCTTCCGGGCCAGGCAGGAGCTGCTCAAGAAAAAGGGGAACCCCTGGACACAGCGCCTGCTGTTCCAGAAATTACTGCCCAACCCGGAAATGATTTATAAAGCCTCCAGGCTTCTCAGGCTGGCCGATGTCACCGGCCTTCGTACCCTGGCGAGGAAGACCGGCCTGACCAGACTGGTCGGTGATGCCGGAAAGGCAGAAGCCATGGTACCCAGAGTGCCTTCCAGCGAAGGACTGAAAGCCATACAGCGCATGGTCAAAAAGCTTGACAAGCCCAAATATCACGCGGCCTATTTCGTTGGTTGTTACGCACCCAATTTCGCGCCGGAAAGAGCGGCAGCAACGATTCGCGTGCTCAATAAAAATCAGGTGGAAGTCACCGTGCCCGACTTTGTCTGCTGCGGCCTGCCCGCCGCCGGCTACGGCGAAATGGAGGCGGCACGGGACCTGGCCAGAAAAAACATCGAGTTGGCCAGCAAGCTCAAAGTTGACGTGGTCGTTACTCCCTGTGCCAGCTGCAGCTCATTTCTGAAAGACTATGCCAAACTGCTGGCTGACGACCCCGAATGGGCCGAGAAGGCAAAGGAGTTTGCCGGCAAAGTCAGGGACATCAGCGAGTTTCTGGTTGACATCGGCCTGAACACCGAAATGGGCGAACTCCAGAAGAAAGTCACCTTCCATGACCCCTGCCACCTCGCCCACTATCAGAAAATAAAAGACCAGCCACGCACCATATTAAAGAGTATCCCAGGCGTTGAGTTTGTTGAGATGGATGAAGCTGACATGTGCTGCGGCGCTGCGGGCAGCTACGCCTTCAAGAACTACGATTTATCCCGGAAGGTGCTGGCACGAAAGATGGATAACGTCGCCAAGACCGGCGCCGATACCCTGGTATCGAGCTGCCCTGCCTGTATCATGCAGCTTTCCTGCGGCGTGGGCCAACAGAAGCTGCCGGTATCTGTCCTCGAAATCGTGGAACTGCTTGATGAAGCGTACCGGAACGCCAAAGGCAACAGGTAAACGCGGTCAGCATTTTCCTGACGGAGTAACGCCATGAAGATAGTCATTGCCCCACAGGGATTTAAAGGAAACCTCACCGCTCTGGAAGTAGCGCGGGCTATCGAGGAAGGGATAAAACGCATCGTGCCCGATGCCGAAACGGTGCTCAAGCCCATGGCCGATGGCGGCGAGGGCACGGTGCAGGCGCTGGTCGATGCCACCGGCGGCGAACTGATAACCACAGAGGTTACCGGGCCGCTGGAAGAACGGGTGAACGCCCACTGGGGCATTCTGAGCGACAAGACTACCGCCGTGATTGAGATGGCTTCCGCTTCCGGTCTGCCGCTCGTGCCCCCGGAGAAACGCAATCCGTTTATTACCACCACCTACGGTACCGGCGAGCTGATTCGCGCTGCGCTCGACCGCGGGTGCCAGAAGTTGATTATCGGTATCGGGGGCAGTGCCACCAATGACGGTGGTGTCGGAATGGCACAGGCGCTCGGGGCCAGACTCCTCGATGCTGATAATAAAGAGCTTCCCTTTGGCGGTGCGGCGCTGGCCAAACTGGAACGAATTGACATCTCCGGCATGGACCCGCGGCTGGCCGACTTTGAAGTGACGCTCGCTTCCGATGTCAACAATCCGCTGTGTGGGCCTCGAGGCGCTTCCGCCATCTACGGGCCACAGAAAGGCGCCTCTCCCGAAATGGTGAAGCAGCTGGATGCCGCGCTCTCGCATTACGCTGACGTGATTAAAAAAGACCTTGATATCGACCTCAGGGAAGTGCCCGGGGCCGGGGCAGCCGGCGGGCTGGGGCTGGGGCTGATGGTCTTTTTAAAAGCCAAGGCAGTGCCCGGAATCGATGTCGTCATCAGAGCAACCAATCTGGTTGCCGACCTAAAAGGCGCTGAAATCGTCTTTACCGCCGAGGGCCGTATTGACTGCCAGTCGGCGATGGGCAAGGTCCCAACCGGCGTGGCTCTGGCTGCCAAGGAATTCGGCGCGACGGTTATCGCGCTGGCGGGCGAGGTGGCTGATGACTGCCGGGTGGTCTTTGACCAGGGAATTGATGCCGTGCTCAGCATCGCTCCGGGACCGATAACGCTTGACCAGTCCATGGCCGAGGCGGAGAAACTGCTGACCAACGCCGCCGAATGTGCCATGCGCTTCATCGTGAGCCAGGCCAAACAATAGACTGGCGCGAAGAAAGAAATAACAGTGGGGAGGGCAATACCATCCCCTGATTTTTAGGGATTTATTTGTGAAGCGTTACCGGTTTGCTTGTGTTCCGGTTTTTCCAGTAAAATGAGGTAACTTTGGAGAGAAAGAAGTCCAGAAGATGGTAAACCTGCCTGTTCTGGTGCTGAACCAGAGCTACGAACCACTCACCATATGCCGGGCCAAACGTGCCGTCGTCCTGGTTTATCAAGGCAAGGCGGAGATGCTGGAGAACGGTCTTGGCTTTATCCACACCGTCAGTGCTAGCTTCGAGCTTCCTTCAGTGATACGCCTCGCCCACATGGTGAAACGCCCTCACCGGAAGAAAAAACTGACCCGCTATGAAATATTCGACCGTGATAAATATACCTGCCAGTACTGCGGCAAGGAAACCAAAAACCTGACCCTGGACCATGTCATTCCACGCTACCGGGGCGGACAGCATACCTGGGAAAACGTGGTCAGTGCCTGCGTACCCTGCAATCGGCGCAAGGCAGGAAGAACCCCGAAGGAAGCCGGCATGAAGTTCATCCACAAACTGGTTTACCCTAGCAGCAGCCTCCTCTTCAGCATCCCCTACCACTACCGCCAGTCCAGACACGAATGGCAGAAATACCTGCCGCAGTAAAGACTCCGGTTAGTATGAGACCTCGTTGAGAGGCAACTCCACGGTCGCCTCGCTATCCAGCCGCACGAGCACCGTTTCCTTCAACGCGTTACTGTCCACGACCGTCGCATCGCCCATGGCCGTTGATATCTGCTGGCCCGCCCTGGGCATCTTCTCCTTCATGGCACGGTACTGCTCATTCTCATAGCCCAGGCAGCACATCAGGCGACCACAGACACCGGAGATCTTCATCGGATTCAAGGGAAGACCCTGGTCTTTCGCCATCCTGATTGAAACCGGGTCGAATTCACTGATAAAGCTCATGCAGCACAGCGGGCGACCGCACCGGCCGAAGCCACCTATGAGCTTGGCCTCGTCCCGGGTACCCACCTGGCGCAGTTCCACCTTTGTCTTGAACTGCTTGGTCAGCCGGCGCACCAGCTCTCGGAAATCCACCCTCTGCTCAGCGCTGAACAGGAAGCTGAGGCGGCTGCCATCAATATTATAGTCCGCCGAAAGGAGTTTCATCGGCAGATGGAGTTCCCCTATCATCTCCCCACACTGGGTTAACGCTTCCTCAGCCTTGGCCTCGAGCTCCTGAGTGCGTAAAATATCCTCTGGCTCGGCCTTGCGCAAGACCGGCTTGAGTGACTCGTTAATCTCGTTCGCCAGCGCTTGCCGGGGAGCAATAGCCACCTTCCCCAGCTCCTGCCCCCGGCTCGTCTCCACGATAACGTGGCCATTGACCTCTAGGTCAAGGCCAACGGGGTCAAAGTAATAGACCTTTCCCGCCGTTTTGAATCTAACACCAACAATCTGATCAGCCATCGTTCACCATTACCCTTGTCTTCAGTTCCCCTCGATTGCTCTCTGTCTTTCCCGGCATATCAAGCATCAGCACTTCCAAGACCAGTCGTGGATTGGCGTTCTGCCGGAGCTGCCTTCCCGCAGCCCTGATACTGCCAAGACAATCCCTTATCTGCTCCATAGTATACTGCCCGGCTACATTATTCAATATATTCAACTGGTCGATATTGGCCACGTAATCCGGACAACCTGCCTTCACAAGCAGCAGGTCGCGCCACCAGCCCAGCCAGAGGTCAAGTCTCTCCTGCACCGCCGCCCGGTTCTGCGCATATTGAATTGCCAGCCGCGCCGCGTGGCTGAAGCGTGCCTCGGTATCCGCCCGGATAACTTCGTATAAATTTTCCAGTTTCTCCGCCCGCTCCTGCAATATCTGGTCGCCGGAAGCCGCCGCGATTGCCCAACCCAGACACCCCCTGGACAACCTGGCCAGGAGTTTTGCCTGTTCTGGTTCAATTCCCCAGCGCTTCTGGAGAGCCTCTTCCATTTCAGGAGAAGGAAGCGGGGTCAGCTCCAGGCGCTGGCAGCGCGATACCACCGTTTCCAGCAAGAGCTTATCGTTCGTGGTCAGCAAAAGGAAAAGCACTTTATCCGTGGGCTCCTCCAGCGTTTTGAGCAGGGAATTTGCCGCCTCAATCGACAGCAGTTCCGCGTCTTCAATGATAAACACCTTGCATTTGCCTTCAAAAGGAGGCAGGCTGGCTGAGTGCTGCATATCACGCACCTGGTCAATGCTGATAAGCTTGGCTTCACCGACATCTTCATTCCGGGTCAGGTTAATTACCTGGACATCGGCATGATTGCCAGCAGCAACCTTCTGGCAGGACTGGCAATCTCCGCAGGGCGGTTCCGGCGACTCACAGTTCACGGCCTGCGCCAGATTGAGCGCCACCGTCATCTTGCCCACGCGGGGTGGGCCAACCAGCATATAGGCATGAGCGAGCGTGCCCTGCTCCAGGCCACGCTGTAGAATGGATACCACCCTGTCCTGCCCCACTACCTGCCACATGTTAAATTATACCTTTCAGACCACGTCATGCCGGAGCAAGTCCTCATACGTTTCCCGTCGGCGGATAAGGCGTGCCCTGCCATCACTGACCATCACGATTGCCGGTTTCAGCGAGACATTATAGTTGCTGCCCATCGCCAGGCAGTAGGCACCGCAGTCGGGCACCGCCAGTATATCCCCAGTGGCAATTTCGGGAAGGTCGATATCCTTGATAAGGATATCACCGGACTCACAGAACTTGCCGGCAATAGTAACCTTCTTCTTCTCTTTATCGTTCATCCGGTTCGCCACCACGGCTTCATACCGCGCGTCATAGAGGGCGGGACGGATATTATCCGCCATGCCGCCATCAACGGACACGTAACATCTGATGCCGGGTATTTCTTTGACCACGCCCGCTCTATACAGCGCCACGCCTGCCCGCCCCACTATTGACCGCCCCGGCTCAATTATGAGCTTCGGCAGTTCAAGGCTCTGCTGTCGACATTTCTCGGCCACTGTGGCCGTTATCATCTCGGCATAGTCGGCTATCGACGGCGCCGGTGAATCAACCGTATACTGGACGGCAAAGCCGCCGCCAACGTCAAGCTCCTTGAGTTCAAAGCCATGTCTGGTCTTCATCTCTGCAGCCAGGTCCATGATAACCCTGATGGCTTCCCGGTAGGGCTCGACCTCGAATATCTGCGAGCCCAGATGGAACTGCAGGCCGACCAGATTCAAGCCGGGTGCCGACATTGCCTTGCTAACCGCCTCATCGGCACTGGCGAGAGGGATGCCGAATTTGCTGTCCTCAACGCCGGTAGAGATATGCTTATGCGTATGCGGGTCAACGCCCGGCGTCAGCCGCAGCAGGACATCGGTTGCGACACCTCGCTGGCCGGCTATTTCCGCCAGCATATCCAGCTCCTGAAAATTATCGATGACAATCCGCCCGACTCTGGATTCCAGGGCCATATCGAGTTCCCCGGCGGACTTATTGTTGCCGTGGAAATAAATTTTTTCCATCGGGAAATCAACGGAACGGGCGATGCTCAGTTCGCCTCCGGAGACAACGTCCAGGCCAAACCCTTCCTCTTTGAGGATAACCGCCAGCGCCCGGTTGACAAACGCCTTGCCGGCGTAGATAATCGCCGTGTCCAGATAGCGCTTGCCGAACTCGTTCCTGAATTCAGCGCACTTCTGACGCAGCGTCTGCTCGTCGAATACATATAAAGGCGTGCCGAACTCTTCCGCCAGCGCCACCATATCGCAGCCACCAATGACAAGATGGCCCTTCCCGTCGACTTCAGCCGTCGGCGGAAAAAGCACCAGCCTGGATTCATTCTGTCCCGTGATCATACTACCTCCTGCTTAAATGTTAGCAACGCCCCGCGCCAAAGTCAATTGAAGAGGTGAACTTGCCATCGACCGCCCACTGTGTAATAATTTTTGAGCCGAATGTTCACTTGGAAAGTGAGTTGATGCTGCCTATGGATATTATCTCGGAAGCTTTAAGCAAAGGCCATAATACCCTGAATGAGTACGACGCTAAAAGATTCTTGTCCAGCTTTGGCATCCCGGTATGCCGTGAAATCCGCATACGTCCAGGAGGACGTTTGCCAGCAATCTGAATAGGAGCGGGTTGGATGTGGAACATATCATGAGATTGGGGGGATGGGAGAGCTTGGATAT